>NZ_JAUBRB010000051.1:0-51288 GCF_036701585.1 Microcoleus sp. POL10_C6
GATTTTAAATCACCCTAACCTTCCTTCAGTCTTGTCTTATGGTACTCTGGCTGCTTAAAAACTGTCCGGAGTATTGCTTTACAGGTTTACCATCATCTTTGTAAACTAATTTGACTGTAACCACTTAGTTAACTCCTTACTAAATTTTATTTCGGCTCGCCAGCTTCATATAATCCCATCTCTCACACAGAGAGAATATCAACATCGGGATTTTTTTTGCCCGGAACCAATACTCAATACAGTAGACGGATCGCACAAAAAATGTAAAGGGAAAAAAGTTGGAAAAAGTGGGAACTTCCTAAAATTCGGATGCGAGGCCCAAAAAGTTGGAAAAAGTGGGAAAAAGTTTGGTATAGTAACCATACCTATCTCACCATCCCACCTATGGATAGTCCTCAAATATTGCAATTTGTCGATGAAGCTGTCTATACCAACACAGGTAAACGTCTAAATAACTTGCACCGGAGGATTATCGCAGGAATACTGAATCGTCAAAGATATGCTGACGTTGCAGAAACTTATGGTTATAGTTCCCAGCACGTTAAAAAGGCTAGTCACGAACTTTTACAAATGTTATCTGAAGTGTTTGGCGAACAAGTTAAAAAAAGTAATCTTGAATCTGTTTTAGAACGGCAAATAAATGTAAATATAACTTTAGGTAATAAAAACGCTCACAATAAAAACAGTGTAAGTATAGGTTCTATCAACAATTGCCCTGAACCGTCTACTCGTACCCCAGAGAAAAGTCAGTGCGAAACTCCTGACTTTCATGACAATAATCAAGCTTTTATTGAAAAAATTGGTAAATTACGGCAGTTTGGCTTGAGCGACGAGCAAATTGCAGAGGTACTAGAACTACCCTTAGATGTGGTTAAGCAGGTTGATTTGGAAGAGTAAGTCTGCGCCCTGTGCCAATTTTACTGGAGCGGGCGATTCCCTACGGGATAGCTTCGCTTCACGCTCTTAGTTGTTTTGTTATAATCATCGAAGGTTGGCTTGTTGAAGTAAAATAAAATATTCCGAGATTTTTTTAGCTATGAACACAAAACTCATTGAATCCTTAGTACAAATCATCCAGACACTCTCAGAAGAGGAGCAATTGCTAATAAAAGCAAAACTATTTAATAACATCCCCTATCCTTCTACTGTGGAAATAACCCAGTTAGCCCAAAGCGGAGGAGCATTTCAATTCCTGGACGACGAACCTGATATTTACACCCTTGAAGATGGAGAGCCAATTTAGTGAAGCTAAAAAAAGGAGATATTGTTTTAGCTGAATTTCCCTTTACAGATTTGAGTCACAAAAAGTTACGTCCGGCTTTAGTGCTGTGGGCAAGTTCAACCATAGATGAAATTACGATCTGCTTCATTTTTTCGCAAAATGTCACTAGCCTAAGTTTAGATGAATTTGCTTTAAATGCTTCAGATCCCGAATTTCCCAGCACGGGATTAAAAGTATCTTCTAAAGTTAGAGTGACTCGGATTGTCAGTCTTGAACAGAGATTAATACTGAGACGATTGGGCGAGTTAGGAAGTCAGCAAATGCAGGAATTGAATGCAACTATCATACAAGCATTTCAATTAGTATAGCCTTGTTTACTCTTGCGTACTTGCCGGAAACGATCGCAAATCCCTGCAATAAAGGTTTCGCCGTCAATCGGTGGAGTATGTTCGCACATGGCAACAGCAGCATATATCTTAACTCGTACAGTATCGCTCCACTGGCGATCGGCGCGATCGTACTCATCTAACAATCGCAAAGCAACTTCACAAAACAAACTAGAATCATCGTGCAAACTCATAGGTAATATTCGTGATGCGGCCGCGCCAGTAGGGAAATAGCGAGCCATCAGGCAGTTGCCACGCCACCTCACCCGAAAGCGGAATCCGCATACCGTCTCGCAATTCGTAGTCCCAGAAACGGCCTTGCCAGGGCGCAAACACCACTCCCCCGTTAACTGTACGGGCGCGGGCCTCGGCGCGGACAGTGGCGATTAGCCCTGCTTCATCAAAGCGGAAATCCAGGGAAACAGCGGTGTCGCCATCCTGTAGCGTTGCTCTGGCGGAAGAATTGTCGATCGCCTCCCAGCGAACACCCTGACTCGGCAGCAGTCTCGTCGGATACCAAGCAGCCTCCGCGAAAAAGCGCATCAGTTCCCCTTGTGCAACTTCTGGAGTGCCGCGGATATCCGCCAGAGTCACCAGGCCAAGCAGCGCCGCATGGAGGATGCCTTCGCCAGAAATGTAGGCATCATGAACGAACGCATTGATAGCGGGCATCATGGCAATTCGCCCGTCCCAGTCAAAGCCAGGGCGTTGAGTAATTACCAGTTGAGTTGATGTGAAGGCGCTCCATTTTTCTGCGGTTTCGCTCATGTTAAACGTGCCTTGGTGGGAAGCCCGCGCTGCTACAATTAGCGGTTGTCCATCCTTGAGCACCGCGCGAAAGTAGCGCTGCACTGGCTGGGGTAAATCGGCAATTTCCCGCGCATCAAATGTGAGAGGTTTAATCGGCAAGCGTGCAGCTTCGAGATTGGCTCGCAGTTCCTTGGTACCGAGATGCCAGCGGTATGCTCCCAGGGCGATCGCCCCAACAATGCCAACTACAAGCGCCAGGATGATTAGTACGATCGGCGATCGCCACATGGTGATTCCTCTTGATAGGTAAAAACAAGTTAATCAAATGCGAGTCTTAAACCCATCTACCCACTACAACTCTCAGCGTTCCATCTGCCAAAGTTTCCTCTTCTTCAACATTAAAACCCTCTGACTGCACCGCCGCCATCAAACTTTTGCGCGCGTATTTTTGACTAATTAAATTAACAAATTCCTGCTGATTAATTCGAGCGCCCCAAAAATCCGCCACCAATTCGTAATCCTCTTCGCTGCGGCGAAAACCCAAATCGTAACCATTGGATTGCCGAATCACGTACTCCGCATTAGTTTTGTCACCGCGATAACCCCGTACCTGCACATTGCACTCTACTTGATAACCCAACTCTTCCAACACTTGATGTAGCAGTTCGCCGTTCTTGATCTGAACCTTGATAGTTGTGAAGTGTGACATATCACTTTCGGATTTTTGTGTGAAACGCTGATTTGATTATAATACTATCAAGTGCAACAGTCAATAAGTTAGAAATGGCGCTCTTAAACCAGGTTTGAGCGTCAGCGAAAGCAGCCAGGTTACAAGCTTCCGGATTCATCTGTGCAGAAATTAAAAACATAGTATCCGATAACAATTCCCCAGATTCATCCGTGAGTTCGCTTTCTTCAATCCTCCAATTCTTCAAATCTAAAATTTAAAATCTAAAATCCTATGATGGCCGATAATCCTAACCAACCCAGAGAATATGATGCCGTCCTCGGCGGCCAAAGTCAAATCCCGATCGCCGGCGCTGTTTTGGGAGGGATCGCTGGGGTCAAGCAGCGCTTCAACAGTCCTAGTATCGAGGCTCGGATTGCCGCTGTTAAAGATGCTCCTAAATACGGAGGCGCTGGTTTAAATTTAGCAATTGAGGCGCTGCTTGACTCCGCACCAGAAGTGCAGCGAGTTGCTTATTTAATTTTGCGATCGAGGACAGAACCTCTAGTGCGCCAAGCTTTAAAAGACTTCGTGCCTTACAAGCTTTTTGACTGCATCCGCAGTGTGAAAACTGGGACAAATGTTGCGATTAGTCCCGGAGGATCTCGCACGGCGAGTTTGCACGGGAAAATAGTTAGAATTTGCGATGTAGAGACAGGAGAAATACTCTATAGTGTTGACAAGTATCCCCGCGCTCAAGAAACTTTTGTGCTTTGCCAAGAAAGCGAAGTTTTTGTGAGGAGCAGAAATACTCCGAAACACCGCGCGATCGAAATTTGGCAGGGAGGAGAATTGCAGCATACTTCCCTCGGACATGAAGCGGAAATTAGCGCAATTGTCATCAGTCCCGACAGTCAAGTTATCGCCACAGGTTCGGCAGATACTACTATCAAAATTTGGAATTTAGAGACGGGTAAGTTAATCTGTACCTTTGGCAGTCTTTTAACTTGGGGAGCTCATAAAGCAGGAATTGTTAGTCTTGCTTTTAGCCCGATCGCACAAACTCTCGCTAGCAGCAGTTCTGACGGTACAATTAAACTGTGGAACCTCCGCAGCAGAGAATGCTCCCAAACAATTAAGGGTTACGCGAATTGTCTGGCTTTCAGCCCAGACGGGCAGACTTTGGCTACTGGCGGCTGGGACAGAAATATTCAACTGCGGCAGCTATCGAATCCAGATAGTTCAATCACTTTAGCAGGGCATTTTAACTCGATAAATGCGATCGCCTTTAGTGCCGACGGACTCACTGTTTTTAGTGCTAGTGCGGATGGTAATATCAAATTTTGGAATGCCAGTACCGGCGAACATATTCACACTCTCAGCGGACATCAAAACTCTGTTACTTGTCTTACTTTTAGCAGCGATGGTGCAACTATTATCAGCGGCAGTTTAGATAAAACTGTCAAAATTTGGGGAGTTAATTGAAGAAAGAAGGAAGTTCGACAACGGATTCGCTCCACGGATGTAGCGGATGGAAGAAATAGAGAATAGAGAATAGAGAATAGGGCATAGGGAATAGGGCATAGGGAATAGGGCAGAAGGCAGAAAGAAGAGGGAATCGACCTCATGATTTTCACAAATTAAGTACCTCCTAACCATTCAGGTGCTGGCTATATTTACAAATTCCAGATTCTAGATTCCTCGGTGCGTGAATCTACGCAAACAAATATAATAAATTTACAATCCCAGTTATTGTGCAAGCCTAAAATCGCGGAACTTATTTTTGCACTACTACAAATAGTTACCGTAAAAATACCGACTGGCAGGCATTATTCAGCTTATTATCAATTTGTGAACTGTCGCCGAAAAGCCTGAGCGAGCCGCAATTTCTGAATCCTTTAAAGTAGCTTTAATATATCGCATCTGGGTCGGATGAGTATTCCTGCTAATTGTAATATTTGACTGAAAAAGTTTATGCTTAAAAGATAGGCTAGGGTTAAATATACAGTGCGCCCTAGAGTAACCATGTCACACTGCAACCAATCCATCTGTCGTTCCCGCAATCTCGCAGAAATGTGCGATACTGCTGCCAGTTGGCAGCAAAAAGCCGATCGACTAACGGTAGAATTAAATACCACCCAGGAACTGCTTCACGCAGAAATCGATCGGCTCAAACAAGCCAACGAAACCCTTCACGCCGCTGTCAGTTGTGCCCCTATTTTCCTGTGGGCAACAGACAGAGACGGCAAGTTAACCCTTGCAGCAGGGAAAGGATTAGAAAATTTGGGACTCAAACCATGTGCAACTGTCGGGCTATCGATTTTTGAAGTTTACAGCAGCCAACCAGATATGTTAGAAAATATTGCCGAGGTATTAGCAGGAAACGATCGCAATTGGAATGCCCGAGAGGGGCATTTTATTCACGAAATTCGATCGGCAGCCCTGCGAGATGGAAACGGCGAAGTTGTCGGCGCAGTTGGTGTTTCTACTGAAATTACCGAGCGCGAGCACTCCATCGCAACTCTGGAAACGGCAAATCAAGAATTAGAAGAAAAACTTCAGCTGCAGACGGCAGTCTTCAATGCAGCACTTGCCGAAAGCGAAAAAAAGTACCGCAACCTCGTAGAAACCTCCCAAGAATTGATTTGGTCGATCGATATTGAAGGCCTCTTGACTTTTGTCAATTCCGCCGCCAAACGCATTTACGGTTACGAACCGCCAGAAATGATCGGACGCCGCTTCACCGATTTTTTAGTTCCCGATCAAGAAAGTAGACCAAGAGAAATATTTGCCCAACTTTTAGCGAGAACCAAACTTCAGCCACAAACAGCTAATTCTCCTTACGAAACAGTACACATTCGTAAAGACGGTACTCCCGTCCACCTGCGCGTCAACAGCATCGTCAACCAAGCTGAAAACGGCGCTATTTTAGGCTTGTGCGGAACGGCAACAGATATTAGCGATCACAAGCGGTCGGAAGAAGCACTCCAAGAAGCTACAGACCAACTTCGCGCCGTTTTGGATGCCGTACCCGGACTGATTTCTTGGATTAGTTCAGATTTGCGGTATATAGGAGTCAACCAGCACTTAGCAACCTCATTCAACCTGTCTCCTGAAAGCTTTGTCGGTCAAGAAATCAACTTTCTCGACAAAGGCTCGACTTTTGGAGAACTGATCAGAAAATTTTTTGACAGTTCATCTCAGCAAACCTGGCAAGAAATAGACATTGAAATTAACGGTTTCGTCCGCAACTATTTGATAGTAGCTCAGAAATATCATCAGGGAAGCGCAGCAGTTTCCGTAGGAATAGACATTACCGACCGCAAGCGTGCGGAAGCTCTCAAAAACCAATTGATCTGCTCGTTGCAAGAATCAGAACACAAATTTCGCAGCCTTTATGAAGCCACCAGCGACGCAGTAATGTTGCTTGACGAAAAGGAGTTTTTTGACTGCAACCTCGCTACCTTAAAAATATTTGGCTGTAGCAACACAAAACAATTTTACGGCAAAAAACTGAGCGACTTTTCCCCACAATTTCAGCCTAGTGGACAAGACTCATCCAGTCTAGCAATACAGAGAATATCGACAGCAATGCAAACAGGTAGCTGTCGCTTTGACTGGGTACATAAACGACTCGACGGTTCAGAATTTCCCGCTGAAGTGCTGTTAAATGCAATGGAAATTAAGGGACGAAAAGTAATTCAAGGAGTAGTGCGGGATATTACAGATCGCAAGCGCGACGAAGATGGCATCAAAGCATCCCTCGCAGAAAAAGAAGTTCTCCTCAAAGAAATTCACCACCGTGTCAAAAACAACCTCCAAGTTATTTCCAGTTTGCTCAAACTTCAGTCACGCTACATCCAAGACAGCCACGTTAGTGAAATGTTAAAAGAAAGTCAAAACCGAGTCAGATCAATGGCCCTGGTTCACGAACAATTGTATCAATCCAAAGACTTGTCAAACATTGACTTTGCTGAATACATCCAAAATCTCGCCCACAATTTATTCCAAGCTTATGAACTTCATGCAGAAGGCGTTAAGTTGCAAACAAATATTGCGCCGTCTTCTCTTAATATTGATACGGCAGTTCCTTGCGGGTTAATTATCAACGAGCTTGTGACAAATGCCCTAAAATATGCCTTTAAAGGACAAGTTAAAGGTAAAATTAACATTGATTTCACTTTAGATAATAACAGAGTTTGCGTGCTAACTGTGAGCGACAGCGGAATTGGTTTCCCTCAAGACTTAGATTATCGCAAAGCCCGAACTTTGGGCTTGCGACTGGTCGGGTCTTTAGTCAAGCAAATCCGGGGGAAAATAGAACTGTTAGAAACTCCTGGCACGACTTTTAGAATAACCTTTTCTCAACCCAAGTTGCACTCTGAGGAGAAAAATTAGTGTCCAACAAAAAAATTCTGATCGTTGAAGACGAGAGCATCATTGCGGAAGACATTTCCGACAGTTTGATATCTCTAGGATATAGAATAACTGGCATGGTCTATTCTGGAGAAGAAGCGATTGAATCGGCCGCCAACTTGCGCCCGGATTTAGTTTTAATGGATGTTAACCTGCAAGGAGAAATCGACGGCATTACAGCAGCCGAAGAAATTCGCTTGCGCTTTCAAATTCCGGTAGTTTATCTAACAGCTTATGCCGATGAAACTACTTTGCGACGAGTACATAGTACAAAACCGTTCGGCTATATTGTCAAGCCCTTTGAAGAAAAAAACTTGCACACAACTATTCAACTGGCACTCTACCGACATCAGTATGACAGCTTGACCAATTTGCCGAATCGTTCATTTTTGCGAGAAAATTTAAGTCGAGTATTAGATGGTCAAAAAGAATTGTCAGGAGTCATTCCCGTTGTCACGCTTAGCTTAGATAAAATCAACCGCATTAACAGTACCTGGGGACACGATATCGGCGACTCAGTGCTTTGCAGCATCGCCCAGCGCCTAACTAACTGCATGGACAACATTAATATTGTTGCTCGTTTGGAAGCGGCAGAATTCGCGCTGATTCTCAAACCAGTTGCAGAAAAACAGGATGTGGCTAAGATTGCTCAAAGCATTTTAGATATTGTATCCCAAGGTATGATTGTCAAAGATTGCGAAGTCTCTGTCACTGCTAGTATGGGGATCTGCTTGTATCCCGGAGACGGCACTGACGGAGATGAAATGCTGAAAAATGCTTATATAGCAATGTATCAATCTCAGCAGAAAGGCGGCAATACTTATCATTTTTATACTGCAAAGAATGCTAATTTTTTTATTAATACACTTCTTCAAGAAACTTCACTGCGCCAGGCTTTAAAAAGCTCAGAATTTGAAGTATACTATCAGCCGCAAATAGAAATCAAAACAGGTAAAATTATTGGTGCTGAAGCTTTGGTGCGCTGGAATCATCCAGAACGGGGGCGAGTTTCTCCGGGGGAATTTATTCCAATGGCTGAAGAAATGGGCTTGATTGCACCGTTGGGCGAATGGGTATTAGAGACTGCTTGCAGACAAACTAAAACATGGCAAAGAGCAGGTTTGCCACTCCTGCGAGTGGCAGTTAACGTGTCAGCCCGTCAATTCGAGCGCAAAAATTTCACGGAAAGAGTCAGGGAGATATTAACAGAAACTGGTCTTGATCCCAAGTGTTTGGAATTAGAACTGACGGAAAGTCTGGTTTTGCAAGACGAAATTGCAGCAGCTAAAGCTTTTACGATGTGGAAAGATCAGGGGATTAGGATAGCAATTGATGATTTTGGGACTGGATATTCTTCTTTGAGTTATCCGAAACGCTTTCCGTTTGATGCGATAAAAATAGACAAGAGTTTTATTTGCAACATTGCAGACGATCGCCAAAATGCAGCGATCACAATAGCGATTATTCAAATGGCACACTGCATGAACATGACGGTGGTGGCTGAGGGCGTAGAAAATAAGGAGGAACTTGATTTTTTGTGCGAGCACGAATGTGACGAAATTCAAGGCTATATTTTCAGTCAGGCTTTGCCAAGGTCTGAGTTTGAAGCGCTGCTGAAAAGCGATAAGTGCTGGAATTTAGATCAATTCCGGTTGCAATGCTCATGACTGTTAACTGTTGACTGTTGACAACTGACAACTGACAACTGACAACTGGCTAATTTAAAAGATACGATCGCCCAACCAACTTCCCAGCCACAGCCCGAAACCCGAAGTAGCCACCAACAGGATAACCGTGTAAAGCCCGCTGCTGGTGTGGATCAACCTTTCTGCAGCTACCATCCGCGCCACAACTCCAGCAATAATGCCGATCGCAGCCCAAGCCCCATAAACAGTCTTAGACCCGGCGATAGCAAAGGCTTGGACGATCGCCTCCAAGCCCGCCCCAGCCCAAGCCCCAGCCCACCCCCCAATCCCCAGCCCGATCGCACCAGAGAGCCCGACGGGGCCGCCAGAATTGACGCCTAGTTCCGTCGCCAGCCCGCACGTCAAGCCGACAATCGCCCAACACACGGCCGCCACCAACGCCTTAACCCAATAATTCCCAGGAACCGTTCCCGCCAGCAATCCCACCACTGTCACTACTCCCCCTACAGCCAAAACAGCAGCCACAGCCCGAGACTCAGCCTCGGAACTGGCGATCGCCCCCAAACCAGCCCCAACTGCGGCCCAAGCAGCCCCTGTGACCTTTCCTCCCGCCTGAAAACCAGCGATCGACCCCCCTACCGCCCCAGCCAAAACTAACGCCGCCAGCCACACTCTAGGCGTTGCTGAACCCTCCGCCAGCAAAATCGCGGCCCACAGCCAATCTGCACCGCAGATTAAAGCCCACATCCACAGCGGGGCGGCTGATTTCGTCAAAATCCAACCGGTCAAAGCGTAACTCGCCACGGCGATTGCCAGCGGCCACCAAGGGAAGCTTGAATAGTGTTGAGATGGCCGCACTTCCCTCGGCGCGCTTCGCGGTTTTGAGTATTGAGTTGAAAATTCTTTTTTCCTTTTCGAGGTAAGCTTTCGATAGTGTTGAGATGGCCGTGCTTCCCTCGCAACGCTTCGCCCTGGTTGCTTTCTGCCCCGCCACGCTTGGCGATTTTGAGTTGTAAATCGTTTCTTGCTTGAAGAGTTCTTTTGAGTTTGAAATTTTTTGGAGGCGGTTTTTGGGCGGGTTTGACTGCGCTGGGAACCAGGCCTAGCGGCTGATTTTCGAGAAGGCCTTCTCAGCGGCTTTTCCGGCGCAGGCGGCGGTGGCTGCGGAAACTGTTTTTCGATCGACCTCGATGATTCAGGCTGACTCAGAAACAACACCAACTGCTGGTAAGCTTCATTAATTTCTGTTAATCGTTGTTGAGCTTTTTGTTGCAGGCGATCGTTGTGGGCAAACCGATCGGGATGCCACACAAACGCTAAATCCCTGTAAGCGCGCTTAATTTCTTCTAGGGAACTTCCCGGCTCAATTTCGAGGATTTCGTAGCATCGATTAATGTCAGCCATAGGCTTGGGGCAGGTGTTTGTAAATTCGCGTGAAGCGAAGCTATCCCGTAGGGAATCGTACTTAACATCTTGTACTATTCTCAGCCAAGCTGCACAGTAAGCCGAGATCCGATCGAGTGTCAAGCGTCCTCAAGTCTGCGGGCCATCCTTCTGGTCGATCAATGCAGGCGGACAACTGAGTACAATGAGAAAATCCTTTCGTGCGATCGGTATTTGTGTCTGTGTCGGCAAATCAAGCTCCCATCTTCATCTTAGTTGACGGTCACTCCCTGGCCTTTCGCTCCTACTTCGCCTTCGCCAAAAGTCGAGACGGAGGCTTGCGAACTACGACAGGCATTCCCACCAGCGTCTGTTTTGGCTTTCTCAAGTCGCTGCTGGAAGTAATGGCGGCTCACGATCCCCAGTACATGGCGATCGCCTTTGACCTCGCCACACCCACTTTTCGCCACGAAGCAGACGACACCTACAAAGCGGGCCGAGCCGAAACACCGGAAGATTTTAAGCCGGATATCAAAAACCTGCAAGAACTCCTCACCTATTTAAATTTACCTGCAATAACTGCTCCGGGCTACGAGGCAGACGATGTTTTGGGAACTTTGGCAAACAAAGCCAGCGCGGCGGGTTATCAGGTCAAAATCCTCACGGGCGATCGAGATTTGTTTCAATTAGTAGAAACCGAAAAACAAATCAGCGTATTATATTTGAGTACCGATGAACTCAGGCGATCGGGCAAAGGCAAATCCCAAGAATACGGCCCGGAAGAAGTCAAAGCCAAACTCGGTATTTTGCCCGAACAAGTAATAGATTACAAATCCCTCTGCGGCGACAAATCCGATAACATCCCCGGAGTCAAAGGCATCGGCGACAAAACCGCCCTGCAATTGCTGGAAGCTTACAATTCCCTTGATGGAATTTATGCTGCTATAGATGAAATTAAAGGAGCAACTAAGAAAAAGCTAGAAGAAGGCAAAGAAGCTGCTTATCATTCTCAACGCATGGCGACAATTGTCCAAGACGTGCCATTAGAAATCAACTTAGAAGATTGCAAGCTTATAGGTTTTGACGAATCAGCCTTGATTCCAATGCTGGAAAAGTTGGAATTTAAAACATTTTTAAGCAAAGTTAAACAAATTCAAAAGCGTTTTGGTGGTGTTGAAGAAAAGGAAAAACAAGAAGAGGAATCCTCGTTCCCAGGCTCTGCCCGGGAACGCATATCCAGAGGCTCTGCCTCGTCTGAAAACACCCTAGAACAGGCATTGGAGGGTGTAAAAGAGCCATTGGAGGGTGTAGAAAAGCCCTTGGAACAGGGCGGGCAAGATGCCCACCCCACGTCACCTCAAACTTTTGAAAATTCAGAAGATAAAGCATTAGATTTCTATTCTCCCGACGAAACTAACGCAGATATGGAGAGAAAAAAAGCCGCTCAGCAACAGAAACAACCGCCAATTAAACCCCGAATAATTCAAACAACCGAACAGTTAAACGAATTAGTCCAACTGCTGGAAACTTTAACCGACAAAACCTCACCCGTGGCGTGGGATACCGAAACCACCGCCCTCGAACCGCGAGACGCCGAATTAGTCGGAATTGGCTGCTGTTGGGGCATCGGTGAAGAGGATCTCGCTTACATTCCCACGGGACACAAAACGGGCACAAACTTGGACAAAGCCACAGTTTTAAATGCTTTGCGTCCGATTTTGGAAAGCGAAAATTATCCGAAAGCGCTGCAAAATGCTAAGTTCGATCGATCGATCCTGCGATGTCAGGGAATTAAACTAGCCGGAGTCGTCTTCGACACCATGCTAGCCAGTTACGTACTCAATCCCGAAACCAGCCACAGTCTCAGCGAATTGTCCAAGAAACACTTAGTCGAGTCAGAAGACAATCACAGTGTCAGCGAATCGTTAAGGGAATACTTACGCACTAATCCCAAAAGTTATAATCAATTAGTACCAAAAAACAAAACAATTGCTGACATCAGCATTCGAGAAGTAGCCGACTACTGCGGCATGGATGTTTACACTACATTTCACTTAGTTGGGGAACTTAAAGCCAAATTGAAGGAAGCTGATGAATCTAGCTTTCCCGAAAAAACTTTGGAGGGGTTATTGCTGGAAGTAGAACAGCCCCTAGAACCAGTTTTAGCAGAAATGGAATACTGCGGAATTCGCATTGATTCAGCTTACCTGCAAGAACTGTCGCAACAGCTAGAAAAGAGCTTAACAGAAATAGAAGAAAAAACTTATCAAGCAGCGGGGAGAAAGTTTAATTTAGGTTCCCCGAAACAACTCAGCGAAATCTTGTTAGAAAAAATCCCCGATGAGTTTCAGAAAAAGTCTCGCAAAACTAAGACGGGATACTCTACAGATGCGGCTGTTTTGGATAAATTGCAAGGAGACCACCCGATTGTAGACGATTTATTAGAACACCGAACATTATCCAAGTTGAAATCAACTTATGTCGATGCTTTGCCTCAGTTAGTGCGTGCGGATACTGGGCGAGTGCATACAGATTTCAACCAAGCTGCAACTGGTACGGGAAGGCTTTCTTCTTCCAATCCCAATTTACAAAATATTCCCATCCGCACAGAGTTTTCACGGCAAATTCGCAAGGCTTTTTTACCAGAAGCAGGTTGGCTGATGGTGTCGGCTGACTATTCTCAAATCGAACTGCGAATTTTGGCTCATTTGAGTCAAGAACCTGTGTTAATTGAAGCTTATCAAAATAACCGAGATGTGCATACCGTGACGGCTCAACTGTTGTTTGAAAAGGAAGAAATTACTCCCGACGAGCGCAGGTTTGGCAAAACGATTAATTTTGGGGTAGTTTACGGTATGGGGGCGATTAAGTTTGGCAAATCGATGGGTAAAAGCGCAGCAGACGGCAAAGAGTTTATTAAGCGATTTAACGAACGTTACAGTAAAGTTTTTGAATTTTTGGAGAAAGTAAAAAAAGAGGCGATCGCCCTCGGCTATGTTACCACAATTCTAGGCCGCCGCCGCTATCTAAACTTCGACACAAATGGCAGCCTCCGCCGCTTACAAGGCAGCAATCCCGAAGACATTCGCTCAAACGAACTTAAATCTCTCAGCAGAGATGATGCCCAATCTTTGCGGGCGGCAGCCAACGCTCCCATTCAAGGTTCCAGTGCTGATATCATTAAACTTGCCATGATTGAGGTACACAAAATTTTGCAAAACTATCAGGCGCGGCTGCTGCTGCAAGTTCACGATGAATTAATATTTGAAGTACCTCCCGATGAATGGGAAGAATTGCAGCCGAAAATTAGAACTGCGATGGAAAATGCTCTGCAACTTAGCGTACCGCTGATAGTTGACATCCACGCTGGGCAAAATTGGATGGAAACTAAATAAAACACAGAAATATGAGCCAACCTAAAATCGCCATTTTCCCCAAAATAAAAACCTTAAGTGCAGTTGCTCTGCTATTGTTACTATTCGGGTGTCCACAAAAGTTAGCGCCCAACAACTATGCTGTCAAGCGAGTCAGCGACGGTGACACCCTCGTCGCCAGCGATAACGCCGGGAAAGATATAAAAGTGCGTTTTGCCTGCATAGATGCACCGGAAGTCGCGCACACAAATGCTGAGAAAAATAGCAAAGCAGCAGCAAAAAAAAATCAATTTAAGTGGGGAAATCTAGCGCACCAAAGAATGCAGCAGCTAGTCAAACAAGGAGGCGGTCGCGTTGTTTTGATGGTCACGGATACTGACCGCTACGGCCGCAAAGTTAGCGAAGTTCGCTTGCCAAATGGTACATTTGCCCAAGAAGTTTTGACCCGCGAAGGATTAGCAATGGTTTACCGTCCTTACTTGAAAAACTGTCCGAGTGCAAGTATTTTGGAACAAGCGGAAGCCGAAGCTAAGAAAAATCGCCGCGGCGTTTGGGGAGATTCTAAGTTTGTTCCCGCGTGGAAATTTCGGAACAGTGATAAATGATTGGAAAAAACCCGCTCGACTTCGCGATCGGGTAAAAAGAAGGAAAATGGTAGGAGTATGAGCTAACTCTTGCCTTCGGAGTTTTGTTAGTCTAGTATTGCCACAAGTTTCAACCGATTTGTATATTGACAGGGACAGGATTATGTTGTTGGCGTGGAATATGGGAACCTGTATCAGATATTTACAGTCTTGGACTTACTCAGGTTTTGTTAAACCCCGTCTCTACTATAAATCTTAGGTTTAGCTGCTCCGCATCGGCCCAGAAAGCGGGTTTCTAGATACCGATGCCGAGCGTCCTAATTTAGTAGAATACAATCAGGACGAGGTTCTGCTCCTACGGTCTACAATCTGTGGAGTTTCGGCGATAGCTGACGCCAGATCCATCTCAAACTAGACATGAGTTCGATCGCACTTTTCTCCGACCTGTTTTTTCGGAAAAGTCAACAAATGTGATAGGCTCCAGATAAACTAATAGACTGCTGACAAAAGCGGTCTATTGCAATCACCCAAAATTAACTTTAAGGGACATCAATGAATTTCAAACATCTGGTTATTTCCGGCCTTGCCCTGATCCTCGGTACTGCAATTGTAGGAAATGCGATTGCTCAAGAACTGACCGAAAACGAAAAAACGGTTATTTGTCGCTTGAAAACAGAAGTTGACCAGCGGAAAAGCAACGGTCAAAAATTAGTATTTGTGCCGTTGCTGGGCCAAGTTCGCAAGCAAGTTTCATCTCCTTTTAGAGCAACGCTGCATCCTAATGTGGAGTATGTTTTTGTTGCCACTTGCGACGGAAATTGCCAGGATTTAAACTTATCTCTCAAGGATGCAAGCGGTCAGGAAGTCGCTGTGAGTCAAAAAACAGGCGAATTGGCGTCAATCTCTTTTACTCCCCCCTCCCAAGGCGAATATCAAATCACTGCTAAGCCTGGGGAATGCACGACGGCAGAGGGTTGCAGTTACGGCCTGGGAATCTTCGTTCCTGCCTCTGCTAGCGTACCTAATGCTTCAAGAATTCCTGCTGAGATAGCACAATTTCGACTTTGCCAGTAGGGGAACAGCGATAGAGTTGTGGGTTGCGAGTAGAGTAGAGTTTTTAATCAGAAATCTAACTCATAACTTGCAACTTATAACTCGCAACTTATCTCGCAACCACGCCAGACGGTGAGTAGGTTCTTAATTAGTGAAACCATGCCTTTGACTGGTTCTTACTTCTTGCTTTTTTTACTCTGAGCGACTTGCCCTGCCCTTCGACTTGGCTCAGGAACCGCGACTTGCCCGATCGCATCGCCGAAGGGAATGTAGCCGAAGGCAGCCGAAGAGCCTTCTTCCTTCTGCTATAATTTGTTACGCATAACTGCTCCAAACTGTCAAGCCGATCGAGCTGTGGAACCCTGCAAAGACCCCACAACTGCCGAAACCTGGCTTGAAGCCAGAACTTTATTTACCCTCATGCAGGCATCAATTAGAATATAGATGGTGCCTCTCAAAGGTGACGAGTACATTGCCCATGTCTTTAACCTTAGCTTTGAAAAATCAACTGCAGAACCGTCCTCAAATAGGGTTGAAAAGTCTGTTGGGCCGCTTAGGTATCAGGCAGAAAATCGGCTGCGGATACGCCTTGGTCATTGGTATTGCCGTTTTGGGTGCTGTGGCGGGACGGGGAGTAGAATCCTATCACAAACAGCAAGTTAGAGAAAAACTAGCGATCGACCGAGATAAAGCGGAAATCCTGACAAACCTCAATAACACGGTGCAGGAAGTCAGAATTCAGCAGCAAGAGCTCGCGAGTCTGACGACCAAACCGCAAATTTTCGATCGGGAACGATCGGAATTCCTGACTCGCGTTGCTCAGATGAGCGGCATCCTCGAACAACTGCAAACCCTACCGCCGACGAAGAATGCCGATATTGCCAAAGACTACCAACTGCTTCAACAGTTCGCTCAAGTCAACGGCAAAACCGTAGAATCATACTTTCAACAAGTACAAAAATTGTTGGCTACTGCGAAATTATCTGCTTTGAATCCGCAACAGCAGCAGGCTTTCGGGCGGAACTTGAACAATTTTGTGGCGGGCGAAACTGCTTTGAAACTCAAACAGTTTTCCGAGGATTCAGCCCAACTGGCCGTCAACTTTCGCGAGAAAGCAGACGAGGCATTGAGAACCTACGAAAATGCCGAAAAACTCGGAACTCTCATTCTCGTTGGCTCTCTCTTGATATCAGGTGCGATCGCAGCAATTCTAGCAGCATACACCAGCGGGGCGATCGCTCGCTCCCTAGAAGCCACCACCCTCATTGCTCAGCGAGTGACAGAAGAATCTAACTTTGACCTGCAAGTACCCGTCACTACTTCCGACGAAGTGGGAATGCTAGCAATTTCCCTCAACGAACTAATCCAAAGAGTAGCGGAATACACAGAAGAATTGCACGAAGCAAAAGTAGCCGCCGAAGCTGCTAACCGCTCGAAAAGTGCATTTCTCGCCAACATGAGCCACGAACTACGCACCCCCCTCAACGCCATCATTAACTACAGCGAAATGCTGCAAGAAGATGCTCAAGATTCCGGTTCAGAAGACTTTCTCCCGGACTTAGAAAAAATTCAAACCGCAGGCAAACACCTGCTGGATATGATCAGCGACATCCTCGACATTTCCAAAATAGAAGCCGGTCACGTCACCCTTTATTTGGAAAACTTCGACGTGGCGACCATGATTGAAGAAGTGATGACTACGGCTCAACCGCTAGTAGAAAAAAAAGGCAATGCTTTAGCACTAAAAACAAAAGGCGAACTCGGCACAATGTACGCCGATCAACCGAAAGTGCGGCAAATTCTCCTTAATTTGCTCAGCAATGCTGCCAAATTTACCGAAAAAGGCGTCATTACTATCGGCGTGGAAAGAATTAAAATTGAAAAATCAAGACCGACGAAACCAAATAAAAATAATGATATTCAATCGGGTTCAAGCTACACTTCTCAAGTTTTAATGTTTCGAGTCAGCGACACCGGCATCGGCATGACAAACGAGCAATTAGAGCAGATATTTAAACCTTTTACCCAAGCTGATGCTTCGACTACCCGCAAGTATGGAGGCACAGGTTTGGGATTGACAATTAGCCAGCGTTTGTGTCAAATTCTCGGTGGCGAAATTAGCGTTGAAAGCGAAGACGGTAAAGGTTCAACTTTTATTGTCAGTCTCCCGGAACGGGTGGTAATGCAGGCATGAAGTCAATCGATTTTAGATTTTAGATTTTAGATTTTAGATTGAAGGATTGACCCCACGGATAAATTCGGGGGCTTGTATCCTGGATGCTTTCGGTCAGGCAAGATAGGGATTTTGACACGGATACACGGATTAATTATTGAGCATTCGTCAATAGTCAGGAGGCAGATATTCAAGGACAAAGAAAGAGCGAGGAAGGAAGGAAGAGGGAAATTTTAAAATCTATTGATATAGCAACCGCCAAGGCGGTTAGGGCATAAAGTGTAAATAGCCCCAATTGCCGTGCGATCGCAAAACCCATCTCCAAAGTTGTACTCTTAAATATCAATACTTGGGACAGTTTTTGATTACCAACCGTAGAATAAGGGTTTCAAGACTCCAAGGCGATCGAGCTATCAACGAAAAATCCAAGGTTTCTGACTACGAAATAAAAACAGTTCGGACTATTGAAATATCAGGGCTTATGAATATTACTCGCGTCTCAGTTGACTCAGCAGGCAATCAGGCCAATCAAAATCCATCGGTAACCTCCGATCCTTCTATTTCGTCCGACGGGCGGTTTGTGGCGTTTGAATCTCCAGCATCTAACCTCGTGCCGGGGGACACTAACGCTAGTACTGATGTCTTTGTGCGTGACACGTTAGCCAATACCACGACCAGTGTCTCAGTTGACTCAGCAGGCAATCAGGGAAACGGCTTTTCCTTCAGCTCCTCCGTCTCAGCCGACGGGCGGTTTGTGGCGTTTGAGTCTGGTGCCACAAATCTCGTACCGGGGGACACTAACAATGCAAACGACATCTTCGTGCGGGACTTGTTGACGAATACTACCACCAACGTCTCTGTTGACTCAGCAGGTAATCAGGGGAACAGCCGTTCCGCCAGCCCCTCCATCTCAGCCGACGGGCGGTTTGTGGCATTTTTCTCTTATGCCACAAACCTCGTGCCGGGGGACACTAACAATAGCGGCGACATCTTCGTGCGAGACTTGTTGATGAATACCACCACCCGCGTCTCAGTTGACTCAGCAGGCAATCAGGGAAACAAGTATTCCGGCGAACCCTCCATCTCAGCCAACGGGCGGTTTGTGGCATTTAGGTCTGAGGCCACAAACCTCGTACCGGGGGACACTAACAATAACACCGACATCTTCGTGCGGGATTTGTTGACGAATACCACCACCCGCGTTTCTGTTGGCTCAGCAGGTAATCAGGGGAATAATGGGTTCGGCGAACCCTCCATCTCAGCCGACGGGCGGTTGGTGGCATTTTCTTCTAATGCTACCAACCTCGTGCCGGGGGATACTAACAATAGACACGACATCTTCGTGCGGGACACGCTAGCCAATACCACCACTCGCGTCTCTGTTGACTCAGCCGGCAATCAGGCGAACGATTCCTCCGTCTTCAGCCCCTCCGTCTCAGCCAACGGGAGGTTTGTGGCGTTTTCTTCTAATGCCTCCAACCTCGTGCCGGGGGATAGTAACAATAGCCACGACATCTTCGTGCGGGACTTGTTGACAAATACCACCACCCGCGTCTCAGTTGACTCAGCCGGTAATCAGGGGAACAACGGGTCTTTTGAGCCCTCCATCTCTGCAGATGGGCAGAGAGTAGCGTTTTCATCTGAGGCTAGTAACCTCGTACCGGGGGATACTAACTTTACTTTCAATAGCCGCCTTGATGTCTTTGTTTCTGACACCGGCAGCACTCCAGGCAACCCTCCTGATAACAGCATCAACGGCAGTCCCGACAACGACATCCTGTTTGGCACCAGCGGCAACGATACCATCAACGGTGTGGAAGGGAATGACGTACTTATGGGTTTACGAGGCAACGATATGCTTGTCGGGGGCGACGGCAGCGATGTCCTGAATGGTGGCAAAGGTTTTGACACCCTCAACGGCGGTTTAGGAAACGATATTCTACTCGGCGGCGGGGGCAACGATGTCTTTGTTTTAGGTGTCGGATTGGGAGTTGATACGATCGCTGATTTCGCCAACTCTCAAGATACCGTGCAATTAATCAATGGCTTGACCTTCGGACAACTATCAATTTCGCCGGGAACTGACGGCACATTAATTACAGTAACCAGCAGCGGTGAAGTTTTAGCTTCTTTGATAGGTGTTGCTCCCAATCTCATCGGTTCTGAAGATTTTATCTCGGTATAGAGATAGTAAAGCGGTCATTTGTGAAATCACTTTTACTCAGGGAACATGATTAAAATTGGCAAACAATCTTTGGCATTAATAGGCACAATTATTGCAGTTTTGTAACCTACTTTTACCGCTAATTCACAAGAAAGCAACAGCGAACTGAGCAAAGTTCAATTTTTCTGAGAAGCCCAAAAATGGTTGTTGCCGATCGAGAAACAGTCTCTGCGATCGGCAACAACCCCGCCAATCTGTCTTGTCCGAACCTCCGCCGCCCCTTTTACCGTCGTTGGAGCGTGTAATCGAACAGTTTTTGAAATATTGTTGACTGTTGACTGTTGACTGTTGACTGTTGACTGTTGACTGTTGACTGTGAGTCAAAAAAATGAAAACTGCGCGAATTATTTGTTGGCAGCTTGATTCGACTTTACGCCCGACGAGGAAACGCGGATTTGATATCCTTCCGGCGCAGCCGGGTTTGATATCAATTATCACAATAAAGAATAATTAACAACCCGACCCGGACTGACGCACAGACTCTATCTGTAGGTGCGCCGTGTGCACCTTAAATATAGGGGTTCTGCGTAAGTTTTGATAATTCCCAGGTCAAAACCTGGGAATATAGCAAGCCTAAAGAACAAAGCCTTGTACAACAGTAGTTTTCAAGACTCCTTCAAAAGTGCGTTCTGTCTTGTCCAGCAGGACAACGACATTGCGCCCGTTCGGAGACAAACGAACTTCTCGGATTGAATAAGAGAACACCCAATCTTGAAAATTGTTCAGCGTTCCGAGGACACGCTGCCGACCGTTATGATTAATTACAAGACGCATGGCCGCGCTTTCTCTGCCAGCCGAAGCATTTTTTTGCCGCTGTTCCAGGCGAATTTGTAACGGCTTTGCTGTATTGACTTTGACGGCGACGGTCTCGCTTCCATTGGCTCCGGGAGTACGAGAAATAATGTTCAGTTTAGTTCCAGCTTGAGGAGGAGTTAACTTCAAAGTTTGCCTGCTATTCCAACTTTTTTTAAGCAAGTCATCTTCTGCCATTTTAGTGCTTTTATTGGAGTCAGGCTCGCCATATTTAGTTTCGATACACCCATTTTTGATGCAGGAATTTGCAGCAACTTGGACAATTTGCAATTCGGCTTTGGGAATTCCCGCTCCAGTATCTCTGGAACTTTCTAGATACAAGTAGTAATTGCTGTCGGCGGAAAAGCCAGACATCCGGTGTGCGGCACGCCAGGTACTTGCCAAAGCTTCAGGGGCTAGTGCGATCGCGGAACTTGCTATAATACCTAACGAAATTAAACGTACAATTTTCATAGCTATATTTTCCAGGTGTGAGAGTTATAGCGGCTGTTATTGATGAGTAAAACAATAACGCTTCGGGTTTCGCTATAGGACTGTGACGCTTCTCAAGTCCTCTCTCCTATTTACATGAGTGTTTCTCCATTTTCCGCAGCAGGAGACTGTTTAAGAATGTGCCGTTTTTTCAAGTGGCACTAGAAAGCATTTTTAATGTGAGATTTGGTCTTATCTCACATCTTGCACTATTCTCAAGAACAGGCAAGATGCCTGTTCCACAAAGAGTGAATTTTCTTCTTGGGGAACAGGCATCTTGCCTGTTCATAAAAAGCTTATTGACAATGGTGCAACATCTCAGTCTGATCCAAGAGCCCAACTTTTAGGTGCGAAAGTTTGCTTTTCCTTGCGAGAGACTGCTACACAGGACGGAAATACCTATCTCAAGATAGGGGAACACCGATCCGCCCCCCGTCTGCAACTCCCTACAATGACAATTGTATGGGCGATCGAGCAATTGCCTCTACAGCAGCCATCATTTTTAATGCAGGGAATTAAAATTTATGCAACCGAATAATCCAAACCAATTTACCGAAAAAGCCTGGGAAGCCCTCGCCCGCACCCCCGAAATTGTCAAAGCAGCCCAGCAGCAGCAGCTAGAAAGCGAACACTTGATGAAAGCTTTGCTGGAACAAGAATCGGGACTTGCTAGCAGCTTATTTAACAAAGCGGGAGTTTCTGTAGCAAAATTGCGCGATCGCACTGATGAGTTTATCAGTCGTCAGCCCAAAATTACTGGAAGCGGCGGCAACGTTTATCTAGGTCGTTCTCTCGACACTTTGCTCGATCGCGCCGAAACTTATCGCAAAGACTACGGCGATGAATTTATTTCGATCGAGCATTTGATACTAGGTTACGTTAAGGACGATCGTTTTGGCAAAAATCTACTACAAGAATTTAAACTAGATGAAGCCAAGCTTAAAGATATCATTACCCAAGTCCGGGGGAAGAACAAAGTGACCGATCAAAATCCAGAAGGCAAATACGAAGCGCTGGAAAAATACGGCAGAGATTTGACAGAAGCAGCGCGTCAAGGCAAACTCGATCCGGTAATCGGACGGGATGACGAAATCCGCCGCACGATTCAAATTTTGAGCCGTCGTACCAAAAATAATCCGGTATTGATTGGGGAACCGGGAGT
Organism: Microcoleus sp. POL10_C6; assembly: GCF_036701585.1. NCBI lineage: Bacteria > Bacillati > Cyanobacteriota > Cyanophyceae > Oscillatoriales > Microcoleaceae > Microcoleus > Microcoleus sp. POL10_C6. The sequence goes on from NZ_JAUBRB010000051.1 coordinate 22,325, forward strand.
CGGCAAAACTGCGATCGCCGAAGGACTCGCCCAGCGAATTATCACCGGAGATGTGCCGCAATCTCTCAAAGACAGACAATTAATTAGCTTAGATATGGGCGCATTAATTGCAGGGGCAAAATTCCGGGGGGAATTTGAAGAACGCTTGAAAGCGGTGCTCAAAGAAGTGATGGACAGCAACGGCAAAGTCATCTTATTTATCGATGAAATTCACACCGTTGTCGGGGCCGGCGCAACTCAAGGATCGATGGATGCCGGCAACTTACTTAAACCCATGTTAGCGAGGGGAGAATTGCGCTGTATCGGTGCAACAACTCTCGACGAATACCGCAAGTACCTCGAAAAAGATGCGGCACTAGAACGCCGTTTTCAACAAGTTTATGTTGACCAACCCACTGTTGAAGATACTGTCTCGATTTTGCGGGGATTGAAAGAACGGTACGAAGTTCACCACGGCGTTAAAATTTCTGACAGCGCCCTAGTGGCGGCGGCTACTTTGTCTACTCGATATATAAGCGATCGCTTCCTCCCCGACAAAGCCATTGATTTAGTGGACGAAGCAGCAGCTAAACTCAAAATGGAGATTACCTCCAAGCCGGAAGAACTCGACGAAATCGATCGCCGGATTTTGCAGCTAGAAATGGAAAGACTGTCGCTGCAAAAAGAAAGCAATGCGGCTTCTATCGAACGCTTGGAAAGACTGGAAAAAGACTTAGCGAACCTCAAGGAACAGCAAAGCGCTTTGAATGCCCAGTGGCAATCGGAAAAAGGTGTGATCGGCAGCATTCAAAAGATTAAAGAACAGATTGATAAGGTGAATATTGAAATTCAGCAGGCTGAATTAAAATATGACCTGAACCGTGCTGCTGAGTTGAAATATAGCAAGTTAACCGAATTACAAAAACAACTGCAAGAAGCTGAATCTCAACTTTCAGCAACTCAAACCACAGGTAAAACTTTGCTGCGGGAAGAAGTCACGGAAGGTGACATTGCGGAGATTATTTCCAAGTGGACGGGAATTCCGATTAGCAAGTTGGTTGAATCGGAAATGCAGAAACTTCTGCACTTGGAAGATGAACTGCACAAGCGGGTAATTGGACAGGATGAAGCAGTGACTGCGGTTGCAGATGCAATTCAGCGATCGCGCGCAGGTTTAGCCGACCCAAATCGTCCGGTTGCGAGTTTTATCTTCCTCGGCCCCACGGGTGTTGGTAAAACCGAGTTAGCCAAAGCATTAGCGGCTTATCTGTTCGACACGGAAGAAGCGATCGTGCGAATTGATATGTCGGAATACATGGAGAAACACGCAGTTTCGCGGTTAATTGGTGCGCCTCCGGGATACGTTGGCTACGATGAGGGTGGACAATTAACTGAGGCTGTGCGCCGCCGTCCTTACTCAGTGATTCTATTCGATGAAATCGAGAAAGCGCACCCGGATGTATTCAACATCATGCTGCAAATTCTGGATGACGGCCGCGTTACTGATGCTCAAGGTCACACGGTAGACTTTAAGAATTCTGTGATTATTATGACATCGAATGTCGGCTCTCAATACATTTTAGATGTGGCGGGAGATAACGAACAAATGCGGAGTCGGGTAATGGAAGCGATGCGGGGAACTTTCCGCCCGGAATTCTTGAACCGGATTGATGAGATGATTATCTTCCACGGTTTGAGTAAGACCGAACTGCGGCAGATTGTGCTGTTGCAAGTGAAGCGGTTGGAAAAACGGTTAGCCGATCGCAAGATGTCTCTGAAATTGTCGGAATCTGCGATAGACTTCTTAGCAGAAATTGGTTACGATCCGGTTTACGGTGCGCGGCCATTGAAGCGGGGAATTCAACGCGAGTTGGAAACGCAAATGGCGAAGGGTATTTTGCGGGGAGATTTTGCTGACGGCGATACCATTTTTGTGGATATCGAGAATGAAAGGTTGGCGTTTAAGCGGCTGCCGGCACAGTTGGTGACTGCGAAATAATTTGAGTAGGGTGGGCTGCGGCCCACCTTATTTTTTTGAGGCGGTGGTTCTTTTTTTTACCGCAGATGTAGGCGGATGGACGCGGATGGACGCGGATGGACGCGGATCGGATTGCGGGCGATCGTTCTTAAGGGCGATCGCTTTCTGATTTATCTTTTTTCAACTCTTGGCGTTCTCGAACAGATTTCGTCAGCAGGTACGTTGCCAAACTGCTAACGGATCTGCTGTCTTCTTCTGCCCATTCTTCGAGAGCTTTTTGAATCTCTTCTGGCAAGTATGCGGTAACTCGTCCCCGTGAAGCCATTCGTTGTACTGCAAAACATCTCAACACAGTCCATCTTACGCTGTTTTGAGTTAAGACCGATAAAAATATTTCATTTTAAGTCATTTAAGGTTATTGTACGTCATTATGTGTTATAATGCTACCTGTAAACAGTCAAAAGCCAGCCCCTTACTGTGGAAGGTTCCGGGCTGGCTCTGGCTCCAACATTCAATGGAGACGGATTCTATTATGACGTACAAAGAACGCTTGTGCTGTTGGGCGATCGCCCGTTTGTTACCCTCTGAGCAATGGATTATTGTTGCCCGCTTCCGCAGTCCTTCAGATGCAGACGGGCATTTTCAGTTTTTGCGACAAACTATACCTCACGTTAAGTTTGAGGTTGTGTTCGATCGCAGTGGGGACAGTCACCGTTTATCCGCGACCTGCCACCCTTCCAATTCCGTCACCACCGCGTTATAAATGGTAATTTTCGCGGCGGTTTCAGTTAACTAAACATTGGCGATTCCCTACGGGATAGCTTCGCACGCGCGTACTTTTTTTGATAAGTGCGATCGTCTTTCCTTTCTTAAGTCCCCCTCTGCTGGGACGATAGTTTCTGTAGAAGCGATTTCAATCGCCGAGTTATCTGTTGGGATGTCTCTACTAACTTACTGCCGCACCATCACAGAGCGAATCACAGCATTTGGCTGATACTTATTAGTCTGATAAAATCCCCCTTTACCAGCGCCATAAACTCCCGCAAATTGTTTCCCTTCAGCCTTGGGAACAAACATAATGTTTCTAGTTGGTTGCTTGGCAAATACAACCCCTTCTCTCATTTCATTATCCACGTTATAAGATAAAGTCGCTTTGCCGTAAATTGCCTCGGCTTGTTTCAGAGTCATTCCCGGCCCGACGCCCTGAACTGTTTTATAATTAGAATTCTCAGTCATCAAAAGTTCAATGATATCGGTATCTTTTAGCTTTGTACCCGCAGCGTAGATAATGCGATATTGCACTTTTCCTGATCGACTAACTGCCACAGAATCAAAGTCTACCATAAAAGGAGACTCTACTTTAAACTGTGCTGTGGAACCGAGAGCCTTTTTCAATTGTCCTAAAGTCATCCCCACCTTCGCCGCTCCAATTGTGCGATCGGAAATCGTTAAACTTGCAGAAGGTGTTTTTTGAGCAGCATTTGCCACTTCTCCCAGCTTATTTGCACCCCCTGGCGCAACAGCGGAACCCGGAACCGAAATTAAGGTGAGGTAACTGCCGATCGCCAATAAAACAGCTATCATTGATCCAGACAAAACTTTAACATTCAACATGACTAATTCTCCTAGATTTCAAATGCGACTATCTACCCGCATCTTTTTGACTATCCTGGGCCTCACCCTCCTAGTTTGGATTCTCAGAGGTGTTGGAATATTGACATTCATTCCCGGTGGTGTTATCTGGATACTGATTTTGTTGTCTTTTGTTGCGGGTATCCTCAGCACTTTACTCCGCAGGTAAGCCGGCATCCGGCAAATAACAAATAAGAATTAACAATTAAAGTTTAACAAATTATTTTGATTTTGATTGTTTCATTGCCTTTCCCACTGTCACATTCAACTGAGCGCCGATCAGCATCACCAAAGAAGAAATATCCAGCCACAGCAGCAACACAATAAAACTTCCGATTGTGCCGTAAGCCCAACTAAAATTGCCCACATGCAAAACATAAAACCGAAATAAAGCTGAAAATAGCGCCCACAAAATAGCAGCAAAAACAGCTCCTGACACAAGAGGAATGTCTTGTTGGCGGCGGCTAGGCCCGTAGCGGTAAATAAAGGCAAAAGCCAGTGATACAATTCCCAAAGAAATCGGCCACCGCCACAGCCGCCAAACACCTAACAGTTGCGACTCCAAAGGGCAAGTGCTGGCGAGTAGCAAGCAATTTTGAACATCTTTTAAATCGCAATTGGCGACGGACTCCAGCAGGCAACTCTGGCGGGCAATAGCTTGTACAATTAAGTCGCTGACAAAGACTACTCCCGATGCTAGAATTAACAGCACAATTGTGCCGATACTCAGCGCCAAAGAAATAAGTTTTGCTTTCCAAAATGGTCGAGTTCGATCGCTAGGGATTTCATGGATGCGATCGAGTGCAGCCATCGCCGCGCTCATTACTCCAGAAAATGCCCAAATCGCCCCAAGAAAGCTCACCGAAAACAGCCCTTTACTGCGAGTTAGCAGAATTTCTTTGATTAAGCCACCAATCAAATTCCGCACGTCATCGGGTATAACTTCGCCCAAAAGACGGGCGATTTGATAAAGTGTTGACTGCAAAGGTTCAAACAGAGCGATCGCAGATAAGATAGCCAACAGCCCCGGAAACAGCGCCAGCATAGAATTGTAGGCCATTTCCGCAGATAGCCCCGGCAAACGCTGCTCTCCCGCCTTCGCCCCGACTTCCTTGAGCGTGCCCCAAGTCAAACACCGACAAAACAGCCAAAAACCCCAAAATTTCCGTTTGAGAGCTCGAAGCAGCCTCAAAAATGCCTTAAACAAAGCTAAAATCAGGTAGCGCAACCAGTAAAAAATGTTCATAGCGCACAGGCAACGGGGCGAAAGATGAGGTACACAAGTCGTTAATTAATTAAGCCATTATCAACTCGCAATTGCCAATTCCCAATTCCCCAATCTAAAATCTAAAATCTAAAATCTAAAATCAATATTATGGCTCAGGATGTCAGACAGTGGTTAGATGAAATCAAGCGGCTGCAACAGCAGTTAACAGAAGTTTCGCGCGATCGCGATGAGGCCGGTGAAAGTGCGGCCCAGTGGCGCCAACTCTACAATACCGAAGCCGAACAGCGGCGGAATGATGCTAAATTAACTCAGCAAAGCATCGCTTCTCTGGAAGCACAAATACAGCAATTACAAAATTTTTCCCCCATTATGCCCGAAGGCGACGATGCTGGAGTTGCTCGCCAGCAGGAAGTCGAACAACTGCAAACAGTAGGCGAACTTAAAGCTAAGTTAGCAGAAGTTCTCGAAGAGCGCGATCGGGCGATCGAACAAGTTAAACAACTCACTCAAGCCCTCAAACAAGAAGAAGCCCGTCACGCCGAAACTAGCAAAAATTTAACTAGCGCCCTCGGAGATGCCGTTGACTTGCTCACCAAAGCCCAAAATCCTGCCCCTGCAAAAACCGAGACAGTATATTCTTTAGAAATAGTACCTACTCGCACTGCAAATCCTGGCGAAACTGCGATAGAAATCCGCCAAACTTCCGCCCAAACAGGCAAAAATCCCGCCCAACTTCCACCTTCTAAAAATCAGTTACTCGATTTACCGCCCTTTGGGAATTAGGAGTTACAAATTAAGGAATTGTCGGCATGGCGACTCCCCTTAGCAGGTGGGATTTAGTTACCGATGTGTTGTTTTTGCTTTTCCTGCAATTAAGCGGCATTAATTTCTCAGCTTCTTGATGATATTCAATGCCGGTTCTATCGGAATGATTAAACCACAGAGGACGCAGAGGATACAGACGAAGGGAAGAGAGATGAATAATTCCGATGAAGGGCTGAGTGGATATTATTCCGCATCTACGGATAATATACTAATCGATGTAACTGTACTATATCCCAACCTATAATCTGCATTCAAAATTTTGAGGACTGCCAAAAAATCTTCCTCGCGTCGTACCAACCTACAGTCTTTAGATAGAACTTAATCGAGCTAAATTTTACTACTATCGACAACGACTGATGCGCGAGGAAACTTCATGAAGGCAGAGATATCTATAGTCTGGAAAAAGATTCAGAGCATGATCGACAGCTTTATGATCATGCTGCCTAATATTGTGCTGGCCTTAATTGTCTTTGCAATTTTTTACTTTGTGGGGAGGCAAATTAAGAGAGTGGTCAGGCGACTTACCCGCCACCACCACCAAGCTCGAAATTTGGGGCTGGTGTTAGGACGGTTAGCCCAGAGTGTGATCGTTTGAGTTGGTCTATTTATTTCTCTTTCGATTGTAATTCCTACATTAAAAGCTGGCGATTTGGTGCAACTGCTGGGAATTAGCGGGGTGGCGATTGGTTTTGCATTTCGCGATATCTTGCAAAACTTCTTAGCCGGTATCCTAATTCTGTTGACGGAACCGTTCCGAATCGATGACCAAATTGTGTTTAAAAACTTTGAGGGAACGGTAGAAAATATTGAGACCCGCGCTACAACAATCCAAACCTATGATGGTCGGCGGATTGTCATTCCAAATGCCGAATTGTTTACGAATTCGGTGACAGTGAATACTGCTTTCGATAAACGCCGCATGGAATACGATATTAGTATTGGTTACGGCGACGATATTGACCAGGCCAAGCAGTTAATCCTGGAAGCACTCCACAGCCTGAAGGAGGTTTTGAAAGCTCCTGCACCCGATGTACTGGCGATGGATCTAGGAGAAAGTACGGTCAATATCCGCGTTCGGTGGTGGATTGCTCCGCCGCGCCGAATTGACGATCTGCGATCGCGCGACAAGGTAATTTGTGCTATTAAAAAAAAGCTATATGTGGAAAACGGCCTCGATTTGCCTTATCCTACGCAGAACATCTTGTTCCACGATCGAACCGAAGAGATAGATGGCGATCGCTCCCAGCAGCGTGAAGGATGGCCTGCAGACAAACGTAAAGTTCCGAAACCTCGTCGTATTAGTGGCTCTGTGCGAAAACTGACCCAAGGGCGATCGCAAATTGACGACAATGGACAATCTTAAGCGCGTCACAATTCATGAAAAATATCAAGTTGAGAAAACTTTGGGAGTCGCTACACTGCGATCGTGCAACCGGAATTGATATCACCCGCCGAGTGATCAAAGGAGTAACAAACCAGGATTGATATGATACCTAATTTTCAAGCAAAAACCACAGTCCGATTGCCGTAAACTAAAACACGATTTTGTAAATGATATCGCACCGCTCTTGCTAACACAACCCTTTCTAAATCTTTACCTTTGCGAACCAAATCAGATACTTCATCGCGGTGACTGACGCGCACAACATCTTGTTCGATAATCGGGCCCGCATCTAAATCTGGGGTAACATAGTGGGCTGTTGCACCGATAATTTTTACCCCTCTTTCATAAGCCCTTTCGTAGGGATTTGCACCCACAAACGCGGGTAAAAATGAATGGTGAATATTAATCACCTTGGGAAATTTTATGATAAAGTCTTGACTCAAAATTTGCATATATTTAGCCAGAACTACTAAATCAATATTATATTTTTTAAGAAGTTCTAACTGTTGTGCTTCTTGAATAGCTTTATTGTCTTTAGTAATGGGAATATACTCAAAGTCGATACCGTATTGTGCGGCAATGGGCTTTAAATTTTCATGGTTGCTGATAATCAGGGGAATTTCACCTCTGATTTCTTGCGCTCGCTGTCGCCAAATTAAGTCTAATAAACAATGATCTTGACGGCTGACCCAGATCGCAAGCCGTCGAATTTTTTGGGAGAAATGCAGTTGCCAATTGGCTTGTAAATCCTTGGCAATTTCACTAAAAGCAGGTGTTATTTGTTCGGTGGTTAAGTCAAAATCATCTAATTGCCATTCTAGCCGGCTCAGAAATAATCCGGCGGTAAAATCTGTATGGTGATCGGCGTGGATGATATTGCCGTTGTGGGACGCGATAAAATTGGCAAGTAAGGCGACGAGTCCTTTGCGATCGGGACAGGCAATTAACAGGGTTGCAGTAGGGCTAGTCATTGTATAATCGCTAAAGTTTTATTGACGCTCCGCAGCATACAAGCTCTTTGAAGTTATTCTGTAGGGTGTACGCTACGCAGCTTACTGTTACTCGAACTACCGCCGTTTGGTAATCAGGAATTTAAAATACTGCTTGCTCCGAAGATTTGTTGTGCGGTTAACTGCAAGTCTGGGAAGAGTGAAGAAATCAGTCGATCGCTCTTTTGAAACAACTGTTTTTGATACTCATCTTCTCGCAGCATACAAATCGTAATTGTCGGCTGTTTGGGTTTGCCAATATATTCTCTGCCGCCAATGCCCAGATAATCCACAATCCAATACTCAGGCACTCCCAGCATTGCGTAATCTTCAACTTTGCGGGCGTAGTCGTTCTGCCAATTGGTGCTGACGACTTCAGCGATTAGTTTAATTGAGTTTCCCGATGTAATTACAGGTTCTTGTTGCCACAAAGGTTCATTAATTAGTTGAGTTCGATCTACTACAAGTACGTCGGGGCGGAACGCTGTTGCTGTTCCTAATAATTTGATGAGACAGCGAGGGGGAATAAAGTAGGGTAGATCCAGACGATCGATTTCTACATTGAGTTTTCGCCCGAGGAAGGCGGATACTTGTTCGTGCGGCCCCGTGGGCTCCATTTCGGTTAATTCACCATCGATTAGTTCGTAACGCTCGCTGTCGCCAAAGTTGGCAATAAATTCATCAACACTTAGAAGTTTGGCAGGTGATTGAACCATTCTGTTTGCTCCTAGTGATGAATTAAGAATTTTTTTAACGAACCGCAGAGGACGCAGAGGACGCAGAGGAAGAGAAGAGAGAGAAGATGACAAAGAGTTTTCATATTTCCCTGTTCCCTCTTCCTTCTTTTAAAATCCCATCGCCCCAGCTACTGCATCCAAAGTCGGAGCAATACCGCTTTTAAACATATTGTTGCTGTGATTAATTGCGGTATCCGGGTCTTTCAAACCGTTACCAGTCAACACGCAAACCACCGTCGCCCCAGTCGGAACTTGATCTTTTACCTTCAGCAAGCCGGCCACAGAAGCTGCACTCGCCGGTTCGCAGAAAATCCCTTCCTGCGATGCTAACAAGCGGTAAGCGTCCAGAATTTCGGCGTCGGTGACGGCAGCAAAACTGCCGCGGCTGGCTTCGGAAGCTGCGATCGCCTGTTTCCAGCTAGCGGGGTTGCCGATCCGAATCGCCGTCGCCAAGGTTTCTGGGTGCGATACCGGTGAGCCCGTTACCAACGGTGCAGCCCCGGCTGCTTGAAATCCCATCATCTGCGGCAAGCGCGAACATTTTTTGGCTTGGTGGTATTGACAAAAACCCATCCAGTATGCTGTGATGTTTCCCGCATTTCCCACGGGAATGCACAGCCAGTCGGGGGCGTCGCCCAAGGCGTCCACCACTTCAAAAGCTCCGGTTTTCTGACCTTCCAAGCGGTAAGGATTGACGGAGTTGACCAATGTCACCGGATAATTGACAGCCATTTCGCGGACAATTTCTAAGGCTCGATCGAAATTTCCCCCAATCGAAATTACTTCCGCACCGTAAAGCAAAGCTTGCGCCAGCTTGCCCAAAGCCACGTAACCTTCGGGAATCAACACGAAAGCTCGCATCCCCCCGCGTCGGGCGTAGGCGGCGGCGGAGGCCGAAGTATTGCCGGTACTAGCGCAAATTACAGCTTCGGCACCAGCTTCCTTCGCCTTGGAAATCGCCATTGTCATCCCCCGGTCTTTGAAACTACCAGTGGGGTTGAGGCCGTCGTATTTCACCAGGACGCGCACGTCTCGACCGATGATAGAGGCGATCGCAGGTGCTGGAATCAGGGGAGTATTGCCTTCTTGGAGGGTCACTACCGGCGTGGTTTCTGTGACCGGCAGGTAGGGGCGATAAGCTTCGATCAAGCCGGGCCAGCCGTAGCGTTTCGGCTCGGCTGCGCGGGCAGCGGAGTTAGCAGCAGAGTCAGTAGCAGGTAGAATCAGGGTCACGATGTCAATGGTTTTAGGCAATGGCTAAGGAATTTACACTAATTTTAGCTTGATCGGTTAATTTGATGTTTAATACGATCGGTTCAGGTTAAAGTAACTTAATGGTGTGAATGTGTAGATATGTCTACTCAATTACTAATGTCAAATAATTCATCCACTCTTTCCCGGCCTCAAGTCACCGCGAGCAACCCCGAAATGGCTAGTTCTTCTACCCTATCGACCAGTTTTGCCCGCAAAGTAGATTTGGTAAAGTGCCCCTACCAAGCCGATCAGCAAGTTAAGTTCCTGCACTTGCAAGCAGAAATCGAATCCTTGCTGCTGGAAGTACAAAGCCTCAAACAGCAACGCTCGATCGCTGGCTTGCGGGAGATCGACCCCATTTCGGGCAGCAACAGCAATTAGCAGACAACAGTCGCTAATGCTAATTGTCCTGCCCCTGTGTTATAAAAACAAAGGTTTTGCTACCCGCAGTGTTTTTTGCCGAAAGTGCTAGAAATTCCTAACTGCGGATAGCGATCGCTAGCTTTTGCTAAAACGCGCTTGCCTACAGCTCAACTCGTCTGCTGCTTGCTGGCAACGAGCTGACATTTTACGGCGCTTTTTTATTGCGCTAATTTGTTAAGCCATCCTCATGGCATACGGAGAATCGAAATCAGTTTATGACAGCATCGATCGAAAAACCACTAAATTTGACATCCGCAAGTGACACTTCCAACCTGCGCCTCAAAGATATTCTCAAAACCCTGCCGCGGGAAGTATTCGTCAAAAACCCCCGCAAAGCTTGGACAAAAGTAATTGTCAACGTTCTTTTAGTTGCTGTCGGTTACTGGGGCATAGCAGTCTCTCCTTGGTTTCTACTACCCCTAATGTGGATTTTCACAGGCACCGGATTAACCGGTTTTTTTGTGATCGGTCACGACTGCGGTCATCGGTCATTTGCTAACCGCCGCTGGGTAAACGATTTAGTCGGACATATTGCATTTCTGCCGTTAATTTATCCGTTTCACGCATGGCGGCACGGACACAATTATCACCACAAACACACCAACAAACTTGGCGAGGATAATGCTTGGCACCCGATGACAGCAGCAGACTACGCTGCTGCGCCCAAGGCTTTACAAATAGCTTATAGTTTAATATTTGGTCCAATGTGGTGGATCGGCTCGATCGCCCACTGGGGAAAAGTGCACTTCATGTGGTGGCGCTTCAAAGGCAAACAGAAACAAGAACAAGTGCGGTTTTCAGTTTTTGTCGTTTTAATCGGTGCTGCGATCGGATTTCCGATTTTAATTGCAACCACAGGCATTTGGGGATTTGTCAAATTTTGGTTAGTGCCCTGGCTGGTTTACCATTTCTGGATGAGCACTTTTACGATCGTTCACCACACAGCACCAGATATTTCCTTTAAAGAACCCGAAGAATGGAACGAAGCCCAAGCGCAACTATCGGGAACAGTTCACTGCGATTATCCCCGCTGGGTAGAGTTTCTGTGCCACGACATTAACGTCCACGTTCCCCACCACCTTTCAACTGCTATTCCCTGGTACAATTTGCGCCTCGCCCACAGCAGCTTAAAGGAAAATTGGCAAGATCATCTCTACGAAACAAAATTTTCTTGGTCTTTAATGAAGCGGATTGCCGACAACTGTCACTTGTACAATCCCGCTGGTGGCTATCAAACATTGCAGGAATTTAACGCTAAAACAAAGTAAGTTTTAAACGCGATAAATGCCAGAAAAACCCGGTTGGTCAAACACAACCGGGTTTTTCGATATTACAATCCGTAGCCTTTGTAAGGTGCGGAATGCGCGCCCTACTGTGAATATCACAATCCGTACCATTATTAAATCAGTCATTCCCAATCTAAAATCTAAAACCTAAAATCTAAAATCGAATGACTTTCAATCCCAATAACTGTCGCAACGAAAGCGAAGTAGAAAGCAAACTGATTGTCAGCTATCTGCTACCAAAACTAGGCTATACGCCCGATACTTGGCACCAAGAAATAGCATTTGGGAATATTCGTCTAGACTTCCTCTCATTTGCCACCCAAGTTATCCCCATAGTTGTCGATGCAGAATCGCCGATGAGTGTAGTTATGGAGGCTAAACATCCGAAGGAAAATTTAGACCGCCACCTGCGAAAACTCAATCGCTATTTAACAAGTTTGAGCATCCGCTACGGCCTCATAACTAACGGTAAAGAAATTAGAATTTACCAAAGAGTCGTTGATGATATTCAGCTAGTCTTTAAGTGTGCTGGAAAAGACCTTGAAAATAGAATTGATGAAATTATCGCTTTAATTGGCAGAGATCGTTTAAAATTTATAAAAAATCCCGATAATCTCGAACTGGAGGATAGTAAAATTAATTTGGTTAGTCCTGAGTTAATTAGCGAAGTCCCAGTACAGCACCGCAATCCCGCCACCGCAGAACCTGAGCCAAGTCACATCTCAGAACCGGAACAAATACCTGAAAATAATCCCGTTAAGCCTCAAGTTAAATCCGATGTAACCGTTCCCCAAAAAAGCCAAAATACGATGAAAATTATTGCAGTTTACCACAATAAAGGCGGCGTTGGCAAAACTACAACAGTAGTCAATTTAGCTGCTGCGCTTAGCAAACAAGGTAAAAGAGTCTTGGTAATCGACTTAGACAGTCAGGCTAATACAACATTTGCGACAGGTTTAGTAAAATTTGAGGATGAAGAACAAGACGATTTGAAAGATAATAATATTCTTCAAGTTTTGCAATCAGAAGACTTTTTCTCGATTGCAGAAGTAGCTCGAAAGTCAACTTTTTGCCATCCCGAAATTGATGTGATTCCTTCCCACATCAATTTGATGCACGAAGAAACCGAATTCAATCAACTAGATTACAGTCGCCTGATTTTAATTCAGAAACTAGCAGTAGCACAGGATAAATATGATATTGTACTGATCGATACGCCGCCCTCTTTGAATTTTTACGCCAGAGTTGCCCTAATTACGGCGGATTATTTAATTATTCCTTCTGACTTAAAACCTTTTGCCAATCAAGGATTGGTTAATGTCAAGGATTTTATCAAAAAAGTTAACGCATTCAGGAAAATAATCGGCAAACAGCCGATCGCAATTTTAGGCGTACTCCCCTGCAAAATCTCAACTAATACTAAATTTGTACAGTATAGTTTGCCCAAGCGGAGGGAGGCAATTCCCAAACGCTACGGTCTGGAAATCATGGACAGCGTAATTTACGAGAGAGACGATTTAGCAAAGTGTGCAGAACAAATGCAAATCGTGGGAAATATGGAAATCGCAGATCCGATTTCAGTGCTAGACTTTAAGCCAGATTCCATCGCCTCCCAAGAATTTGAAATGCTAGCAATAGAAGTTTTAGAAAAAATTGGTAAAAACTAATGAAAAAATTATTTCCGTCACTGGTTGCAGTGAAAAGAATTACATCCGCAGTTCCACGTTCCAATTTTGCAGATGCTGATTTGGATAAATTAGCGCGACTGATTTTAGAGTCAGGAGGATTGATTAATCCGATAATTGTCCGCCGAAACGGTATGGATGCTTACGAAATAGTAGACGGAGACTTTGAATATTATGCGGCGGCGAGAGCAAAGGAAATAGATGCTCCCAAAGGCGAGACAATCGGAGCATTCATCCTGGAAGAAGAAAATGAAGAACTTCTCCTCGAACAACTTAAAATTATCAGAAAAACCGCAATCACTGAGAAGTTAGTTGATCTCCCAGAAACCGGGTTTTTTGAGGAAAATACTTCGTCACAGCCTGCAGATTCAATAAAAAACCCGGTTTCTTTGGTCGAAGTCCCTAATTTATGTGAAAATGAAACTCCCCAAGATTCATCTAGTTTAGAACAGCGACTAACAAATATTGAAGCTCAGTTGGCCCGTCAAATTAATGACTTAAAAGCCGAGTACGCCCGTGAACAAAAAGTTTTCGCCCAGAGTATACAAGAACTTGAAAACCGAATCTTACAACAAGTATCTCTGTTAGTTGAAGCTGGTTTAGCAAACAGAATTAATGAGTTAAAATCTGAGTTGCCACCCGAAAAACCAGTGGTGGTAGAGAGGATACCACAAGTTGAAAACGTAGCTTCCGAATCAATGTCGGCGTTGGAAGCACTCAATACCCTAGATGAATTTAAAATGTTGGCGAATTTTCAAGATGCGGGCTTGAAGTCTCCAGTAATCAAAAGAATAATCAAAGAACGAGAGGTGCAGCCGTTTGTGTCATTTACAAGTGCGGTCAAACGTATTGATGGGTTAACCGACAAAACAATGATTAAAATAATTGACAAGTGGCAAAAATACTCATAACTCGCCATTTTTGCCACCACTGCTAACTTTGACTCAGTGAGTCTCTACACCAAAAAAAGTAAAGATGAGTAAAGCAGTGTATGCTTGGTGTCCCGCAGGCAGTTAAACTCATCACAGTCGCTTTTTTTAGGAATTGCAGTAACTTTTGCCGATCGTCCGGGGTGTCACCGCACAGCCATCCGCACAGGTACAGCAGCAACACCATATCTCCCCCAGATAACCGAGTTCGATCGCAGACTGGGAAGACTCAACCCAAGAAACCCTTTAACTTACCACGGTCTGGGTAAGGTGTTTGTCTCGCACCCTACAATTAGAGTTCTTGGGTTAGTCCTGCATCCCTTAAAACGCAGGCTGTAAAGTGCAAACATACATAAATACCCAAACACCAGATTTTAATGACAAAAGGGGACTTGTAACAAGATGGATCGATCGTCCGATCAAAACCCAATAGTTGAATATTTGCGGATTAAGCCAATTAGTCACAGTCAGATTTACACTTCCCAAATTGCCATACCAGAGCCTCATCGGGGGGAAATTCCTCGCGAACGCCGCGAAGCTCTTAGGAGAAGTCTGATCGAGCAAGGCAGCAACTTAATTCCTTTAATTGTACGCCCTACAGAAGCTTACAGCAACGAAGAAGAATATGAAGTTGTCTGCGGCTCAGATTGGTGTATTGTTGCTAAAGAACTCGGCATCGAGCAAATGTGGGCGTGGGTATTTGAAATGACCGACGAGGAGGTAGCTGTTGCTCAAGCAGAAATGGAACATTTAGCTCCGCAACCGACTCAGAAAACAGCACAAATTGACACTCTACTGCAACAATTTGAGCTATCATTTCAAAAAAAGGTAGATAGTCTAACAAAACAAATAGAACAATCTGTTAAAAAAAATGAAGACCTGCTAAAAAAGCACGTAAAAGCTCTAACTGAGCAGAACTTTGAGCGTAACCAAATAGAACAGATTAAGCATTTGCTCGAACAAGTGGAAAAAGCATTTCATGAAAAGGTAGATAAAATGGCTAAAAAAATTGAACAATCGAGCAGCAACCGTCCGCCAACATCGGCTGTTATTTCTGAGGTAAATCTTGAAGGTGCTTTGAGACAGTTGGATGAACTGGAAAAACTGCTGTCAATAAAATTAGAACGCACAGTCGAAACAATTAATCAGTTTGTTTCCGACGCCATTGAAGACGTAGAAAATGACCTAAAAAATCAAATTGAAACGCTCCGCCGCCAACTGGGAGCCACAGCTACGCACTCAGAAATACAGCCCGAAGCACAGCCGAAGAAGCAGTCAAAAACGCAGCCTAAGAAGCAGTCGAAAGCACAGCAAAAACCTCAGTTACCGCAGTTGCAGTTAGAGTTGCCGTTTCCGTCCCCGTCCCCAGAGGATGACTACGAAAGTCTTTCGCTGAGAGGGTTGAAGGCGATCGGTAAAGAGCGGAAACTGCGGGGCTACGCGCGCATGAAACGACCAGAAATTCTGGCGGCTCTCAGGGAAGCTGACGGCAGATAAAACGGTAGTTGCTAATAGTTAAAAACTAATTGTTCGGTGTTCGATCGCGTTTTATGCCAAAAAGCGCGATCGGGCTTTCAGAATAGTTTTGGGCGCAGAAACGAGCCGATCGCCTGGCCGCGAAACTGCGATAATTAAATATCGATCCCGATACAATTTAGTCCAGCCCCTACTCACAAAAACACGGTTTACTGCCGCGTGTATCTGTGCTTTACCCCAATCGGAAAATACTCCGCATCGCCCGTCTCCGTTAATGTCACCACAGGTAACTGATATTCTGGCGGCACGTAATTAGCAAATTCGCTGTTTAGCCGCCGCAATTGCGCGAGAATTGAAGATGCGATCGCCTGCTGCATCTCCTCGTCGCCCTCCACCCCCGCTGCTAATTCCACAACCACCGATAAAAACCGATTTTGATCCGCATCTTCCTTGACTTGCAGTACAAATTTTCCCGTCACCCATTCCCGAATGGTGGGAACTTCTAAACCTACGGTGACATTTTCCGGGTAAATGTTGGCACCGAAGTAGGAAACGGTAAAGTGCGTTAGCGAAGCCCTCGAAGAGGATCGCCCGAATACATAGACAAAGGGCAAGCAGCGAATTCCTCTGGGGAAATCAGAAACTTTCATACCTGCTGCTTGCTGCAAACGTGCCACAGGGTTAAACCCCCATTCTGCCAAAAAATTGAGCATTGCTTCGTAACAAATTAAACCGCCGTTATCCGAGATGTGATAGCGTATTAGCGGGATGCCGTTGTCGCCCGAAAATAACAGCGTGCCGTCATTATTCACTTCAAAAAAGCGGCTTTTCGGATCGTACTGCACCAGCGTTGGCAACCGCGATTCCCCGAATAAATTGCGTGCTGCTTCGGGATTGTTTGCTAAAAAGCGGCGGATGCAAATACTCAGCGGTGTCTCGTTGCCCAAAACGCCCGCGTCTGCCGTACCGTAAAGGCTCGCAGAGTTGTAATATAGATTGTCAGAATTAGTGCGATCGCTCACCAAACTCCGCCATTCTTCGCTAAACACTTCCCCCGCAAACACCATCTTAATTCGATATTTTTGCCACTCCACACCCCCAGCAATTCCGCTATCTATCACATCCTTGATAAACGGCGGATATCCCAACAAAACTACTTGCTCAAAATGCTCCCCAAGTTCCTGCACTACTCGAAATATTTCAGTCTTATTATTCCCAGGCGTCACAACTGTAACTGGATAGCCCTTACTCGCTAGATAGCGGCAGCAATTTGCCGTGTACATTCCGCCTACCCAAGTTCCCAACGCAAAGCAAATGACAGCTAAAGTTGAGCGTTGGTCGGCGTAAAAACTGTCGTGAAATATTTGTTCAAAACGAGCGGCAATTTGCAACTCGTCGCTGATAAAACGCGGCCAAAACGTCGGGTTTCCTGTCGAACCAGATGAAACAGCAATGAAATCGCAAGTTTCTAATTTCCCCTGGTGACACAACTCAGGTAGCGGGTGACAGCGTAAATAATTCTCTTTGGTAATTAGCGGCAATTTTTGGAAGTCTTCAAAGGTTTGAATTGAGGCGGGATTGATGTTAAGTGCAGCTAGGAAAGTCTGGTAAGCTGGTACTGTGGCCGCGACTTTTTGAAAAAGCGCGATCGCCCCGGATTCGGCAACTCGATTCTGCTGGTGTTGCAATCGTTCCTGAAGCGGCGCCCTTAAAAACTCTTCAAAAGCCCCCATTGCTCGCTGACGCTGTTCTGGCTGCATGATTTGCTCCTTAAAATGGGTATTTAGCACCTCGATCGCTCAAGATTCAATTAGTAGCGCTAACACCCGATCGCACATTGGGCTGGACACTAAAAATTTGAACACATTTTGAGGTCGCTCGAAAATATGGCGCAGTAGATAAACTTCCATAGCACGAAACCGCTGTTTTCACAATAACCACAGGGGATAGCCAAGCTGCCGATCGACTAATAAACACTGATACACTGTGGCAAGATTAATTCAGCGATCGCCCAAAACTCCCAGTCTCAGTCAAGCGTGAAAATCCGACGCAGCAAGTTCCAATGAACAATCCCATCTACCCCGGCATAACTCTCAACAATCACTACCGCATCGTCCGCGAATTGGGACACGGAGGCTTCGGGCGCACCTACCTAGCAGAAGATGCCCACCGATTTAACGAACCCTGCGTTTTAAAAGAATTTGCGCCCCAAGTACATGGAAGTTACGCTTTACAAAAATCCGAGGAACTGTTCGAGCGGGAAGCGGGAGTGCTCTACAAGCTGCAACACAATCAAATCCCGCGCTTTCGCGAACTCTTCCGCGTCAGTATCAGCGATCGAGGCTACCTATTTTTCGTCCAAGACTACGTGCCTGGCCAAACTTACCGCTTTTTGCTCGACGCCCGCAAGCGTCAGGGTTTGCGGTTTATAGAAGCAGAAATCAATCAATTACTGCTGCAGATTTTGCCCGTGCTCGAATACATTCACTCTTTGGGAGTGATTCACCGCGACATCTCCCCGGACAACCTGATTCTGCGGAGTTCTGACGGGATGCCCGTGCTGATCGACTTTGGCGGAGTAAAACAAGTCGCCGCCACCGTAGAGTCTCTATTCGCTGAGGCTAACGGCACTCCCGCCCCCGCGACTCGCATCGGCAAGCTCGGCTATGCTCCCGTCGAACAGATGCAGATGGGCATTGTCTCTCCCCACAGCGATTTGTACGCTCTGGCGGCCACGGTTTTGGTGTTGCTGACTGGGAAGGAACCCCATCAATTGATCGACAGCCATACCCTGAATTGGAACTGGCGGGGGGAATGTTCTCTGTCTCCGAATTTGTCCCTGGTGCTGGATAAAATGCTTGCTCAGCAGCCGAGCCAGCGTTACTCCTCGGCTCGCGAGGTAATGCTCGCTCTCTCCGGCAATCCGCCGTTACAGCCACCTTTGCCACCAGCCCCGGATTTTGGGATCACCCAGCCACCAGATTTCTCGCCTATACCCGTGCCCGCTCCCACACCAAAACTGCCGGGAACTCCGGTGCGAATTGCTGCTATTGGCAATCAGCAAAAGATGCCTGCTTGGAAAATGGTTTTGTTTGTGGTGGCTGTGCTATCAACTATGGGGGGAGTTGGCTGGTTTGCGGGCAATTCTTTGTTAAATCTGCAATCAAAAGTGCAGAAAGTTTCCCAGCCTCCAAGCCCGAAGCAGCAGCAAGAAGATGCTTTGCAAGATCGCTTTGTCAAGCTCAAAATTGACGATCGATTCTATAGCGGTTACGTCAACCTTGTGGACGAGACTTTTTATGCCAAATACCCGGAATTGGGGGGACGATTGTTAAAAGAAGGCGATGAAGATCGCCAATGGCGCGAAAGGTGGCAGAAAATCGGCGACGAGTTGCTCGATAAGCTGGAAAATCTCAGCAGCAACGCTAGAGCGCGGTTGGGCACTTACGACACCACTGATATCGATCGCTGGAAAACTGAGGTTAACAAGCTGAATTTGAGTAGTCGGGCTTTGTACGATTTGGCTGATGCTAGGTTCTTTTATTGGTTTCCACAACAGCCGCGCGATCGCAATATCATTGGTTTGCCGATCGGACAAATTTGGCAAGCAATTACCGCCGACGAACTCGAAGCCTTACAAGCTGGAGCAACTGTTGAAAGCGTTGAATTTGACCGCCTATCGAAGAGCAAAAGCCTCACAGGGAATCTCAAACCCGGAGAAGGGAAAGCTTACATTGCCAGGTTCGCTCAAAATCAAACTTTGCGCGTGAATTTGCAAGCACCGCGCAAATCTACCCTACTGTCAATTTATACTCCGGGGCGGACAAAGGGCGCGCGAGCTTTGCTGGAAGATGCAGAAGGACTTAGTTGGTCTGGATTGCTGGATGATGCTGGTTTTTATGAATTCGTGGTAGTTTCTCAAGCATCTGAGCCGATCGCTTACGAGTTGAACCTGACGGCGGAATAACTGCTATTGACGCTCTCTATCCACCCAGGCAATAATAAGGTAATACCAATCAGGTAAGTTTTCCTGTTCAAACAAAGAATATGCTGAGATTCGCGATCGTAGCTTTAGTGACTTTTGGATTAGTATTAGTGACTGCACTAGGTTTACATCCGGCCAATGCGACAGTCAGCAGTCCCGAATTTTATGCTTGGAACTTTGCCTCTGTAGGCAGTAGCGAGCTGGTTTGTAAAAAGACCGTGGTAGTTCCGCAAGACCGGATAATTCCGTCATCATCCATGCACGCTGTCAGTATCACTTCTGCAATTGTAGATTCCAAGTTTTGCGCGAATTCCACTCAGCCTGTGAATTTAGGCCGTGGATAATAGGATTTCCGGTTATATAGCAATCCTAAATCATGTGTGAACTTCTTACTCCCTCCCCGAACCCAAGGGGAGGGTTGGGGTGGGGTAAAAAAATTACGACTCCGGCAATGATTGCTATAGAACCATAATTAAGTTTTCCGTTAGTCGATTTTAGATGTTAGATTTACTTCACAGATGAATCTGGGAGATTGAACCTTAATCTAAAATTTTTATCTCTCCACTACTGTTGTCTGAAAGCAAGTATATTTTTTTGGATGAATCAGGATGCTGCATCCTGATTCATCCATGGAGAGAAAACTCTAGTTTTTAGTACAAACACGGACTAATTATGAACAATTAACCGGACATCATATAAGTGATAGCCTGAGTAATTTTCGCCATCGGCGCACTGAAACTGTTCGCTAATTTTTTTTATGAGAAATATTGGCTATTTTGTAATAAAAGTTTATCAAAGGAGTCGGGCGCAGCAGTTTTCTGCTCTTGAAAGAGAGCGAAATCTTCCCAATTTAGGCAGTTCTTTGATTGTGACTTAAGAACCGAGGGAAAATATTCAGCCATTTGGCTAATCATTTATTGGCTAATTGGCCCAATTACTAATTCCCTAGTTTGAGTATGCTAGAGTTAGTCAGGTTCAGATATATAGTGCCATCTGTTATCTAAGTATCATGCTCAAAATTTTGGTAATTGAGGACGACGAATTAATCCGGGAAACTCTTCTGCAACTCCTGGAATCTCACAGCTACCGGGTCATTGCGGCAGAGAACGGTCGAGCTGGGGTGCAGATGGCACTTTCGGAGATACCGGATTTAATTTTGTGTGACGTGCAGATGCCGGAACTCGACGGTTATGACGTGTTGCGGACTCTGCGGCAAAACTCGCTAGCTGCAACAATTCCATTTATTTTCCTCACGGCTCAAAGTGACAAAACCGATTTTCGTCGGGGGATGGAATTGGGGGCAGACGATTACTTGACAAAGCCGTTTACCAAAGCTGAATTGCTGGGAGCCATTGCTTCTCGCGTCTTGAAACGGCAAACTATTACTCAACCGCTAACAGTCGCACTTCACCAAGCAGAAGCCAGACTCAAAGATTTAGTTAACGACTCCACCAAGGTTACAACCCTCTCTCCGGAAAAGTTTGCTCTCGAAGCTTTGCTGCGCCACGCTTTGGCACAAGGTGAGTTTCAGGTATACTATCAGCCGCAGGTGAATATTGCGACTGGTCAAGTTATCGGCGCCGAAGCTTTAGTGCGCTGGCAAAATCCCGATCGAGGTATAATTTCTCCCTGCGAATTTATTCCCTTAGCAGAAGAAACAGGTTTAATTATTCAGATTGGTGAGTGGGTACTGCTTTCAGCTTGCGCTCAAGCCGCTAGTTGGCTAGCGGCGGGGTTTTCGCCCTTTACAATATCAGTAAACTTGTCGGCCCGGCAGTTGTCCGACCCGGAACTCAAGGCGCGAATCGTCCAAATATTGGAAACTACAGGTTTAGAGCCTGCTAATTTAGAATTAGAAATGACCGAAAGCGCTTTGGTGGAAAATGCGACAGTAGCAGGCGCTACTTTAAACCAACTAAAAGCTCTAGGAATTCGGATTGCTATTGACGACTTCGGCACCGGTTACGCTACTTTAGGATATCTTAAGCAATTTGCTTTTGACAGTTTAAAGATCGATCGAATTTTCGTCCGTAATGCCAACGAAGATACTCAAAATGCTGCTATTACTACAGCAGTAATTTTACTGGGTCACAGTTTGAATATGACTGTAATTGCTGAGGGAGTGGAAACAGAAGCAGAACTAGATTTTTTGAAACAACATCAGTGCGATATCATGCAGGGGTATCTGTTCAGTCGCCCCGAACCAGCAGCGATAATTGAAAGTATGTTGGTTGCCGACCCGAGTTTGTTCGCGCCGCCCCCAGCAGCACCTGGTCGCGTTGTTCCTTTTGTACCTGTGTCCGAACCCGAAAAATCTAAAAACCTTTCAATGTCGGGTCTAGGAATAGTGTAAGTGTCACCAAAATTTCTGTTTTATAGGATAAAATTCTTTCTTTTACCTTATATTTTCGGCATAAAAGTTGACGCTTCTTCATAAAAAGTTGTACCTTTTGATGATAGGCCAATCAAAGAAAGAGATTGTTCCCCATATTGCTCTACTGCTTCCCCTTTTAGGCGCTAGGCGCCGCTAATTGGATTATTTGAGAAATTGTGGCGTCTTGAAATTGCAAGCCTTTATTAAGTTGCAGCAGGTAAACTCAATTAAGTTCCTACTTTGGGACTGGCAGTTTCAATAACTGTCCAACTGGAATTGGTGCAAGCCTGTCATGGAAAGAATATTAGTGGTGGACGACGAAGCAGACTGTCAAACAGTCTTAGCAATGTACCTGGAAAGTCAAGGATATCGGGTGGAATGCGCTAATTCAGGGGTTGAGGCGCTCTCCATGTTTGAAAATGCCCCCCCAGATTTGGTAATTTCAGATGTCATGATGCCGGAAATGGACGGGTTTGAGTTTTGTCGCCGTTTGCGAACTACCCGTTTGGGACAGTTAGTCCCCTTTATATTTTTGTCGGGTCAAGGCGAGTTGGAGTCAAAAGTTGAAGGTCATTCGATCGGCGGTGACGATTATCTGGTAAAACCTTTTCAGTCTGAAGAAATTTTAGCTAAGGTAAAAGCGCAGTTAGAGCGCTCTCACCGCATTCACGCCGAAATTGTCCGACTGCTGCAAACTTCTAGCGGTAGGGCGGTGGAACCACAATTTGTGGCAGTATTGCCAGCACCTGCACCTTTGCCTTTAACACCAGCCGAGGAAAGAGTTTTTTGGGAGGTTATCCAGGGTTATACTAACAAACAAATTAGCGATCGGCTGTTTATTAGCCCCCGGACTGTGCAAGCTCATTTAGGCAGCATTTTCAGCAAATTACAGTTAGAAAATCGTGCCCAGCTTGTGAGATTTGCCCTAGAAAGAGGATACAAACCACCTCAAACTTAGCTCGGATCTCAACTTAGGGTGCGCCAGCCAGCCAGGGGATTTTAGATTTTAGATTTTAGATTTTAGATTTACTCCCCAGATGAATCTTGGAACTAGAGTCTAAAATTTTTCTTCCACATTCAAAACACAATAAGGAAAATTAGTTATCACGCAAACCCCTGGCCCCAAATTCGTACCTCGCAAGTTGGCACGTTCCAAATCAGCCTGCCGCACATTATTCGCCGCCTCAATATTTGTCCCGGTCAATTGAGCCCGAGGAAGCCTAGTATTTGACAAAATAGCATTCTGCAAATTAGTATCGCGCACATCCGCGAAAGACATATCCGCTCCGCTTAAATTCGCACGATTCAAATTAACTCTAAACAACAGCGACCGCCTTAAATCGGCATTCGACAAATTAGCTTGCAGCAGATAAGCTTCGCCCAGATTCGCATTAAAAAGTTTAGCACCGCGCAAATCCGCACTCGTCAGATTCGCTCGCCCCAAAAAAGCATTAGACAAATCCGCATTTCGCAGATTAGCACCATTCAATTCAGCACCGTACATCTCGGCATTAACTAAGTTAGCATTTGCCAAATTAGCATCACTTAAATCCGCTTCTAGCAAATT
Organism: Microcoleus sp. POL10_C6; assembly: GCF_036701585.1. NCBI lineage: Bacteria > Bacillati > Cyanobacteriota > Cyanophyceae > Oscillatoriales > Microcoleaceae > Microcoleus > Microcoleus sp. POL10_C6. The sequence goes on from NZ_JAUBRB010000051.1 coordinate 46,056, forward strand.
AGCTTCATAGAGATTTGCTCCGCTTAAATCCGCTCCTCTTAAATTAGCTCTGTACAAGCTAGCCTTGAACAAATCAGCATTTCTTAAGTCACAGCCCTCGCACTCTTTAGTTTCCAGCAATTGCCTAACATGATCGGGATTTTGAGCCTTAACGGGAGCTGTCAGCCCAAACAAAGCTAAACTTGCCGTTACAGTTGCCAAGAGTTTAAGTTTCACAAACAAACCTCACTGCTACTTCAAACAAATTATACTAGCAAACTGTAGAATTTAAACCCATATCTTTCTCTCTTTTCTCTTACTCTGCGTTCTCTGCGCCCTCTGCGGTAAACCCTCAAAAAAATGATTCGCAGCCAAGGATATAGACCTGCTGACAGCAAGGCGGGCAAAGCCCGCCCTACTTAACTTAATTAAGCTTCATCTAAAGCAGCAACACCAGGCAATTCCTTACCTTCGAGTAGCTCCAAACTAGCACCGCCACCAGTAGAAATGTGGCTCATTTGTTCACCTAAATTCAACTGTTCAACAGCCGCCACCGAGTCACCACCACCGATAATTGTGGTAGTACCAGTTTTAGTAAGTCCAGCCAAAGAATGAGCGATTCCTTCAGTTCCCACCGCAAACTTCTCCATCTCAAACACGCCCATCGGCCCGTTCCAGATGACAGTTTTGCAATCGGCCAAAGCATCTTGGAAAGTTTTTACTGAATCCGGGCCGATATCCAAACCCATCCAACCGTCGGGGATGCTTTCTACAGGAACAGTTTGAGTGTTAGCATCAGCAGCAAACTTGTCAGCAACTACCACATCAGTAGGTAACAGAAAAGCAACTCCCCGTTCCTTCGCCTTAGCTTCCAAAGACTTAGCCAGTTCCAGCTTGTCATCTTCCACCAAAGACTTGCCAACGTTCAAGCCGCGAGCTTTGTAGAACGTGAAAACCATGCCACCGCCCAACAGCAGTTTGTCGCACTTTTCGAGCAGTTTTTCGATGACTCCAATCTTGCTGGAAACCTTAGAACCGCCGATTATAGCAGCTAAGGGACGCTGAGGATTGTCGATCGCACTGCCGAGATATTGCAGTTCCTTCTCCATCAAAAACCCAGCCACAGAAGGACTCAGATACTTAGTAACGCCCTCAGTAGAAGCGTGAGCCCGGTGAGCAGTACCAAAAGCATCATTGACATACAAATCGGCCACAGAAGCTAACTTCTTAGCAAATTCCGGGTCATTTGCTTCTTCTTCTGGGTAGAAGCGGACATTTTCCAGCAACAGCACATCGCCATCTTGCATCGCGGCGACTGTAGCAGCGACTTCATCACCGATGCAGTCGTCAGTCTTTTTGACCTCTTTGCCCAACAATTCCGACAGGCGCACAGCAACCGGCGTCAAGCGCAACTTCTCTGTCACACCCTTGGGACGGCCGAAGTGGCTGCACAAAATCACCTTAGCGCCCTTGGACGCTAAATCTTGAATTGTCGGCAGAGCCGCCCGGATGCGAGTATCATCGGTGATATTGCCGTTGTCGAGCGGCACGTTAAAGTCCGCCCGCACCAATACCCGTTTGCCCGATAAGTCCGATGCCGATAAATTTGCTACAGTTTTTTTTGTCACAGGATTAACCTCCTAATATGTGTGTTTTTGTCGAATTCCGTTGAAATGGCGGCACTGGTAACTTGCACCCCGGCCTCGGACGCATTCAACCGCGCCCGTACAAAAAACGGAAGATGGAACAAACGGCACTGATTGGCTTAACCTAAACATTTTATCGGAGTCCGTGTCCCGGAGATGTGCAGTATGTTCAAGACAGTCTTATTTCCTGTAGATCAAAGCCGAGAAGCCCGCGAAGCTGCCGAAAAGGTGGTCAATATCGTAAAAACCTACGGTTCTCGCTTAGTTATTCTCTCGGTAGTCGAACCCCCAGCCGAGGAGGCCGACGCCCCCGCGCGAGAGGTGATGACTTCCCCCGAAGCAGTCGCTAAACTTCTTTCTGAGGCCCAATCGATGTTTTCCCAGCAGGGAATTGAAGCTGAAATCATCGAACGGGAAGGCAAACCTGCTTTCACGATTTGCGATGTGGCTGACGAAATTGGGGCCGATTTGATTGTGATGGGCTGTCGGGGGATGGGTTTAACCGATGATGGGGCGTCTGACAGCGTTACCAATCGGGTGATCAATCTGTCTCCTTGTGCAGTTTTGATTGTGCCTTAGTTATTAGTTATTAGTCATTAGTCATTAGTCACGTGTTGTATCATGTCCGACTAAATAAACGTAGATTCTTGAGGGGCGGGTTCACCTGTATCTATATATGTAAATCCAGGGTATGCTTAAACCCGCCCTGACACAGCGACTAATGGCTGCTGACTAATGACTGCTGACTAATGACTGCTGACTAATAACTAATAACTAATAACTAATGAAAATTCACTGGTATCCCGGTCACATTGCCAAAGCTGAACGGGCATTAAAAGAACAGTTAAAGCGGGTAGATGTGGTGCTAGAAGTCCGAGATGCCCGCATTCCATTGGCTACTTATCACCCCCAAATGCCGAGTTGGGTGGGCGGCAAGCCGCGAGTATTGGTCATCAACCGCATGGATATGATTACACCTCGATCGCGCGAGGCGTGGGAAACATGGTTTGAGGCCCAGGGGGAAACGGCGTATTTTACCAATGCCGAGCACGGTCAAGGAGTAGACGCTGTGGCGGATGCCGTGCAGGATGCTGGGGTGCAGCTAAATAAAAGAAGGTTCGATCGAGGTATGCTGCCCCGTCCAGTCCGTGCAGTGGTGATGGGCTTTCCCAATGTGGGAAAATCTGCTCTAATTAATCGGCTGTTAGGGCGGAGAGTGGTGGACAGTGCCCGCAGAGCTGGAGTAACTAAATCGCTCCGATGGATTCGCATTTCTGACGAAATTGAATTATTAGACGCGCCTGGAGTGATCCCAACCCGAATTAACAATCAAGAAAATGCCATAAAATTAGCTATTTGCGAAGATATTGGCGAAGCAGCTTACGACAATCAGGTAGTAGCAGCAGCGATGGTAGATTTGCTCCAAGGGCTGGAGGCGGCTGATGACACGTTGATATCACTATCTGGTTTCAAATCCAGGTATAAATTAGATCCAGCATCTAGTAATGGTGAAGATTATTTGCACGAGGTCGCAAAAGACAAGTATAAAGGAGATGTCGAACGAACGGCGCGGCAGATGTTAAACGATTTTAGAACTGGTGTTTTGGGTCAACTTTCTTTGGAGTTGCCGCCGGCTTGATCAGACTCGTAACCTACAACTAATCAGAAATGGTATTCAATAGAGAGTTGCTGACGCTGATAATGTGAACTTCGTCTCCTATGTGTAATATTTTTTCTGCTGGTTGAGGTGCGAGTCGCGTGTTAACTATCAGCCGACTAAAGTGATTTAAAGGCCCTTGTTTTACCAATTCAGGCATGATTTCCTTCTGTTTGGCTGTTAGTATATTGTTAAAATTTGGATCGCCTGCTTTCGCCCCATAATTTCGCGTAGATAGGATACATGGCTGACCGGGATTAATAGCTTCAAATATTACAGTCCCTATTTTAAACCTCACAATTTCATCGGATTGTGAGAAAAGTTGGTCTTCCCAAAAAGCCGGGACATCTCCTATTTCAATATTAGCTCGCAAGCGCTGGCGCATCTCGTTAACGCAAACTCTCGGAAACCAAGATGCAACTTCGGCAATTGTTTCGGTACTAATAATGCTTGGCCCTGGTGCAGCGAGATTGTCGGGAAAACCAGTCAGCAAGTTTTCAATCAACTTGACGGGGAAACCGAAGTAGTTGCTCAACCAAGATTCTATTCCCAAGCGTTCTCTATCTACATGAAAAAATATTTCTTGTTCAGTGCCTTGAATTTTCAGACCGGCAATTCTCTTTTTGATGTCAAAGGATAAGCGTAGAAAACGGACTCCGCTGTTGTGCTTAGTGTTAACCAATTCTCCTGCTGCATCGCAGATTGCAAAAGAACGATCGCCTTCTAGAGCTCCGCTGGCTAGAATAGTGGCTTGACTGACTGCTATGCCGTCAAGGGACTTGACCGGATAGATATGAATGCTGGCGACGTAGGACATTTCGAGCCATTGGTAAATAATTGTCGTTTTAGATATATTCTAGCATCCCCTGCCGGTAGAAGGATGACGGCAGTTGACTTTACTAAATAAAATATGAATGAAATAAAAATGGGCCACTTTTTTGAATGTTACATTGTGCCGGAACACCTTGTACAGAAAAATCAAAGAAGTCTGACTGAGCTTGTGGTAGATATTATGGTATAAAATAGAAAAAATTGAACCGAGTTTTAAGCAATGACTGAAAGCGGAAGTAGAAGCATGATTTCGCGACGCAATTTAATGTTGAGGGCTGGTGCAGGGATGCTGGCGGCAAGCTTGGCACCTGCGTTTTTACAAGCCGAAGCAGCAAAGGCAGAGGCAATCTCTGGCATTACTCCCGACGGTGCTCTCAAGAAATTGATGGCGGGGAATCAACGCTACATTCAGCAAAAACGGACATTTCCCGACCAAGCTCGATCGCGAGTTGTAGAAGTAGCAAAGGGTCAACATCCGTTTGCAACCATCCTGGCTTGTTCTGATTCGCGGGTTGCTCCCGAAATTATTTTCGACCAAGGATTGGGGGATTTATTTGATATCCGAGTAGCTGGCAATTTTCTCGACGATGTGGTGCTCGGAAATATAGAATATGCGGCCTTAGAATTAGGCGTGCCCCTATTAGTAATTCTGGGTCACGAACGCTGCGGTGCTGTCAAAGCAGCTTTAGATGGTAAAGCTGTGCCGGGTCACATTAGCACTTTGGTGGCAGCGATTAAACCAGCAGTTGATTCGACCAAAGGTCAAAAAGGCGATGCGTGGGATAACGCCGTCAGAGCTAATGTTAAAATGAATGTAAATAAGTTACAATCCTCGTCGCCTATTTTAGCTAAAGCAGTCAAAGCGGGCAAGCTTAAAGTGGTTGGGGGCCGCTACGATTTGGATAGCGGCAAAGTAGAGATAATTGCTTGATTTTGCTGGTAATTTTCAGAATTTGTAGGGTAGTGCCTTTCTTTGCCTACCCTTGGGGAGCGAGGGGAAACCATAGGGGATTGCCCCTAAGAATTATTGGGTAACGATAAAGTAGATCTCTTGCAAAATAATTTTATGATATAATGAAAAGTTTTGCTGAGATTTAATTGAATCCCAACTCCTAACTTA
>NZ_JAUBRB010000052.1:0-51156 GCF_036701585.1 Microcoleus sp. POL10_C6
TTCGGTGCTGCCCCTGCTGACTCGCTCAAAGGCTGCTAATAAGGTTTCAACTTCTGTTTCTCTGCCGTAGAGTTTTTGAGGTATTTGAAACTTATCTGTAATATCTTTTTGGGCGATCGCAAAATCTGCAATTCCTCCCATAGTTTTTAATTGTTCTAGGCATTCTTCTAAGTCAGCTATAATTCCCCAAGGGCTTTGATATCTGGCTTCAGCGGTTTTCGCTAATAGCTTCATCACAATATCAGAAACAGCTTTAGGAATTTCTCGATTGATTTGATGGGGCGGTACTGCTTGTTTGGCAATGTGACAGTGGATTAATTCCATTGCATCGCTGTAATCCCATGGCAATTGCCGCGTTAGCAGTTCGTAAAAAGTGACTCCTAATGAGTAAAAATCAGTGCGATAGTCGATCGATCGGTTCATTCTGCCTGTTTGTTCCGGCGATATATAGCTAAGAGTGCCTTCTAAAACATTAGGATTTTTCAGGCTAGGATTTTCGCGCTTTAAAACTGTAGAGATGCCAAAATCTATAATTTGAACTCGCCCTGTGCTTGAGTTAATAATAATATTGCTGGGATTGATATCTTTATGAATAATTTTATGTCGATGAATTTCACCTAAAGCCCTGGTTATTTTAATAGCTGTTAATAAAAACTCTTCTAAGGTAAGTTGATGAGAAGCCAACAAGAGCTTTAATGAGTCTCCACCACAATCCTCGAAAATGATAGCCAAACTGTTATGGTATCTTTCTAAGCTGTAGGTTTTAGGCACACTTTCTAGGTGAAGATTCTGTGTGATTTCGTATTCCTGCTTGTATCTGACTAACGAAGCTGGCATCGGATAATCTTGTTTGAGAAATTTGATAATTACCGGTTGGTTGTCTTCCTTTCTCCGTCCTCGGTAAACTAAAGAATTATTACTTTCATGGATTTGGTTGGTAATCTCGTAGCCCGGTAAGTTAATCATTCTTACAGCCTCTTGTCAGTATTAATACTCAATTATTTTTTTATATATTGTTAATTAATTAAGTATATGTATTATCTAATACATAATAATATCGGAAAATTTAATAAAAACTTAAGTTTAAAAAGAAAAGTTATTGTTTATTAACATTTCTTAAAAATAAGACGGCTAAACGTTCCGGTCAGGAGTACGATCGCTCCCCAGTTTCCTGCAAAATCCGGCAAAACAGAGTGAAGTGCGATCGCCCTTAGTCTTCATAGCAGATGTGGGCGTTGCATAATTAGAGTATAAATAGGGCGAATCACCATGCCATGAAAGCGAGTGCAAATCGCCTCTTTTTCCTTCTTCCTTCCACATCTTCATTACCAAGGATTACCAATCATTGTAAAGGCGGCCCAATAATAAGGATGCAAAAGCACGCGATCGCCCCGCGCCGCAATTTCCGGAGGCAAAATTAGACTTTCAGAAAGCCCTTCGACTCGCAACATCCCGTCTTGAATCCGCACGCGCCCCTGCAGCATCTCCAATTGCGCGCGCCGCAAAGCCTCCGCTTTAATCATCAAATTGCCACCGCGTTTGGGTGTCCGCAACTGGCGATAAAACTCAGTCATCAGCCCCAAAGTCCCCTCATCGCTGACTTCCCACAAACTCGCTAAAGCGGATCTAGCACCGCTAGCTACCGCCAAACCCGCAAACCCCAACTCCGCCTCTTCGTCGCCCAAGGCGGTACTGCACGCGCTTAAAACTAACAGATTGACCGGCGGTTCATTCCATCGCAACTGCCGCATTTGATCGATACGCAATTTACTATCCCACAACTGAATGTAAGAATTTTTTGGTTCCCCGGGCTGGAATTCGCTGTGAGTTGCTAAGTGAATGATACCAAAAGGTCGATTTGCTCGCTGAGCTTGCAAATTTCCGAGAGTAAAATCTTGATTCAAAAATGATTTTCCCCGATCGGGCGGCGCGATCGACTCTAACTCCACCGGTACCGCTGGTAATGGCGCTTTATCTTCAAATACCGACGCCCCCATTGCCAAAACTTCATCATCCGCAATATTGTCGTAGCGAGTATCAGTCAAACTCAGACTCGGCATCACGCTAATGCTGTATTTCTCAACTAAAAAGCCTTTGCCGTCGTGAAGTGCCGCAAACGGCACGCTCCGCAAACCTGCTGCCGGAATTACAATTAAATTGTCAATTTTTAAAGCTGTCAATTCTGCAGCAACTGGCGCAATTAACCACCGATAAAGTTTTTGCGCCGTATCCAAATAACTAATGCTGCTTCTTTTTCGGGGATTAGTTATTTCGCTTTGCAGGGCCTCGGCTAGTTGCAACACCTGCCAGCGCGTTGTCGCCGGAATTAAAACGCGCCTCGGTTCATCGTTAGCTGTTACTAACACTAATTCTAAATGCTCCCCGTTAGGAACATCGGAAACTTCTGTGCCATCCGGCGGCAACCTCTGGGCTAACTTATCTTCTAAGACGCGAGGGGGCCCGGAGGTGAGGTTTTTTCTCACAGGCAACAGATTAGATAAATCCTGAGTTGCCACCAGCACTGAACCATTTTCTTTGGCGGTGGTGGCAGCCAAGCCGCTGACCCAATTCATATAAATAATGGCAGATTTTATCCCGGTAATTTTTTCGTTTTTGCGAAGAGTTTCGTAAATTACCGACATATTACTAATCGGCGTTCTTGCGGGCAAGTCTAGATATTTTTCGTACTCGCGAGTAAAGGTTTGCTCAAACTCTAAAACTCCCGAACCGACCGAATCGAATCTGCGAGAAGGAGCGAAAATATCCGGCCTAATTGGGGAATGTTTGTATCTACTTTGCGACTCTAATTCTACTTGCAAAGATGCAGGAAGTGATGGGGGAGGCTCAGGATTTACGGGAACTACAGGCGGTGCGGGAATTGGTACGGGAATTGGTGCGGGAATTGGTGCGGGAATTGGTGCAGGAGTAGAGGGCGGGCCCGGTGTAATTAGGGAAATCTGATTTGGTAAATTTCCTTGGGTGTAAGTTTGTCCAAAAGAAAAAGTGGGCAAAATGGCGTTTCCCGCGCCAGCATTAATGCTTCCCAGGGTTCCATTGTCGATCGCGCCGCCAACTACAAACGGTCGATCGCTACCGCCTCCGTGCCCAATTGCGATCGCCCCCGCCCCCGCACCTCCGGCAGTAGAAATACTCGAAGAATTGCCCGATATATCGTTGAAAACATTGTTCGAGCGAAACAAACCGAGGGTTGTCACATCAACGCTGCCACCAACGCCACCAGTGCCACCTTGAGCATTGATAAAGCCCAACTGAATGTTATCAGTCGCGTTCAGGGAAACGCCTCCGCCGTTGCCGTTTGAAGTGCCGCTGGAGTTGATATCTAGAGCCGAAATGCCCGCTTTCGAGGTGACATCGATATTTCCGCCGATCGCCCCCGAAGCGTTCAAAGCTCCGGCAGTTAAAGGCCCAGCATTGGTTTGGAGAGCGATCGCGCCTCCTGTGCCCGCCGATGACGAGTCGATCGTACCTGCAGCAACAGTATTTCCCTCAACCCGAATCCTCCCACCATTCGAGGTAATATTACCAGTCCGAACCTCCCCGCTTCCTTGCAGATTCACACTGCCGCCATCCGTCCTTAAATTACCCTCTAGAAGGACGTTTTCTGCCTTGATATCGGCTCCCAAAGCGGCCGTGCTGTCCCCCCCGAAGGTAACGGCATCTCGCGCGTTAACGCTCAAAATGCGGGCTGCCATTGTGGAAGCAGCCGTCACGCTAGCAGCATCAGCCGAGAGCAGGCCCAACCTCTGAGTTTGACCGACTCTGCCGTCAAAAGTAATGTTGCCACCAGCGCGCAGCGTCAAATTATTTGCTCGGCCCGGCCTGCTGTCGAGGGTATTGGCAAAAGTGATATTGCCGGTAGTGGCGGCTAGGGCGGCGGTGCGATCGACTGTGACGTTACTATTGAAAGTCATGTCGCCAGATGTCGCAATATTGCCCGATACCTCGGTACTGCCGGCGTTTACAGTCAAACTCGCCAGCGGTGCAGCTTGACCGACTGTACCGCCGAACAGCACTCGCTGAGCGTCTAGTCTTAGGGCGTGAGATCCGTCTAGGCTGCCGGAGAACAGAATGTTGCCGCTAAGTTCCGTGCTCAAAGCCACGTCAGCATTGAGGGATGCGTTTCCTGTAAAAGTGAGATCGCCGCCGGATGTCGCAATGTTGGCGTTGAGATCAGTTTGGGGCGCGTCGAGAGTCAAGCTAGCGCTGCCACTTGTTCTCAGGGGATTGTCGATCCTGATCGAGCTGCCTTGAAGTGTCAGCGGGCTGTTGAAGGTAATGGGTGCGACGATCGCGATCGAGGAGCTGCTACCGTTTTCGCGCCCGATCGCGATCGAGCCGAAATCCCCCGCCAAAGCGCCGAGATCCCTTGCCGTCAAGTCCAAAATGCCCAAAATATCGCCGGTGCCACCGATCCGAATCGATCGGCTATCGTTGGGTTGCAAGCGAATTGTTCCCCCCGCACTGCTGACAGAATTGCTGCCACCTCTAAAGTCAATGCCGTTACCAGTGATAGCGATATTGCCGCCGTTGGCATTAAGTCCGCCCAGAGAGATGCTGCTGCCAAAAATGTTGATGTTGCCGCCTTGAGTCTCGATTGCGTCCTGGAAGTCATTGACAACAAACACTCCGCCGGATCTAAATGTTACGGTGTCTCCCGTTCTCGCTTGCAGGGAAAGTTGGTTATCGGGCAAGTCTTGGAGGGTGATGTAGCCGGGGGTTTCTAGAACCACGTTGCTGCCGGCTGCCATCTGTTCCAACTGTACTTCTGAGATCGATGTTTCATTGGGTTCAGGTGCCGATGCGAGTTCCCCGCCAGATGGCGCGCTGGTGGATCCGTTACCGCTGACGATCGTAATATTTGCCGGATCGAGCCACAAATTGCCGATCGCACCGTTAGTCGCGCGGGTATCGACCTGTCCTTGGAAAGTTAAAGCATTTTTGCCGGAAACTTCTACTCTTCCGCCGTTACCTGCGGCGATGCCCCCGCGAGCACTAATATTGCCGAAGAAGCGAGTTGTATTGTCTGACCAAATTACCGCAGTGCCGCCATTGCCACGGTCGATCGCGTTGGCTGCGATCGTAGAATCAGGACTAACATAAGTTACCAGTGCGTTCGGCACTGGTTCCATCCCCCGGAAACCCCCTCCGACGCGCACAGTACCTCCGCCATCTGTCCCGGAAGCATTGATATTTGCGCCGAAGAGTCCCACTTTTTCCCCTAAAATATTGACTGTGCCGCCAGCATTCCCAGAAGGGCCAAATACATTTACAGAACCGGAGACGATCGCACTTCCGGCAACTGCCGGCACTGTTTGGCTGCCAGTCAGTACCAATTGACCTTGTTCGTTAGTCGTTAAACCTGTGGCTGACGCTACGCCGGGTCCCGTCAGCAACTGAGGCAAAGAAACCGGGGCAATCACCGAGTTTTCTAACTGCAAAGACGGAGTAATTTCTAAACTCAATAAATTGCCACCTTGACTGATACGGACTGCATTTTGTCCCGGAACAGCAGCCACAGTAACTTGACCATGGGGAGCGGATAATTGTCCTGTATTAACAACGGTGCCACCGAGCAAAGTTAAACTTTGCCCGCTGCCAACTGCCAAGTTTCCAGCATTGACAATTGCACCAACTTGTGAGTTATTAAAATTAAATTGATTGGGATTTCCCAGTAAAGCTTTGTAATCATTAATTCCGGCAGAATTGAACCAGCGATCGCCGAAGCCAATACCTGTAGCAGTTGTCGCGAAAAAAGACCCCGGCACGTTTAATCTAGCATTTTGACCGAAGACAATTCCCGCCGGATTCATTAAGAATAAATTTGAGTTACCGCCGCTTACAGAAATCAGACCGTTAATGACGGAAACATTGTCACCGGAAATCCGCCCTAAAATATTTTGAATATTTGGATTAGTTATAAAATTAGCTATTTGACCTTCGCTGAGATTAAATTGGCTGAAGCTGTGAAACAGATTTGCCCCGTTTCCTGACAGTTGTCCGCCACTAATGTCTGTGCGGTTTTGCTCGGACTTAACAACAGTATTCGTGCCATCAGTAGCAGGAACTACGGGTTGCGATCGCACTGCTAGCGGTAGCAGCCCAAAACCTAATGTCAAAATTAGAGCAGAACGGAAATAGGTCATTGGAGGAAGCCATTAGTCATTAGTTATTAGTTCTTAGTCATTAGTCATTAGCCGGAAGGAAGAGGGAATTCAGAAAAGCCAATTCTCCATTACCAATTTTAATCTCTTCTCGTTTTGATTTTTTTTGAGCTGTAATGTTCCGCCCAAGTGCCAATAAACTTAAAAAGGTCGATCGAATACCGCCACCGCCGAGGGTCGATCGCACTCCAAAACCACCCGTTGCCAGAATGTCGGAAATTTAATGCAGATTTTATATTTATCTGTCGCAGGTATCTTGACAAAATGCCCTCAAAGCCTTATGATTGCAGCACTGACTGGGTGGGACGGCAAAAACCCGCAAAATAACTGGCTGCTCTAATGAAGTTAAAAACAAAATATTAATGCTTTTAGAGACCAACCATGCAAACTCCAGCTTTCCAATTTCTAACTGAACAAATAGTAGAGCGGATATTTTCGTCAGGCGAACTGACTCGCGATGACAGACAGCGAATTCAGTCAATGCTCTTAAATGAGTCGATCGGCGAAAATGAATTGAGCTTAATTGAAAGAGTCATGGAAGGCGTAGTCAAGGGAATACTTGACGTGCTCAATTAGTTGAGAACGGGCGATAACTTATCTAAACGTAGGGTGCGCCATGCCGCGCACCTTACCCTAATTTTAAATAAAAAAATCGCAAAGCGAAAAGCGAAAATTCTGTCACGGTTCTAAAAATCATCATCCGGGCTGTCATCCGGGCCGTCATTCGAGATTTCATCGCGACGCACAAGTTCAGAAGGAGGCCTATCGCTACTCCAAGCCCACCACACACCGCCACACTGGCATCGGTAAAATTCTTGCCACTTGCGGCGGTTGAACTCGGTGTATACTGGCGATCGGCGATTAATCCAGACCTCAGCGGCATCCGTACAGCTAGCGCCGCACTTGGGACAGCAAAACTCATTAGCGTGAACCGCCGTCGCAGTCCATTCAGGAGGATGTGGAGCAAAAGCTTCCATGTGTTAGAGTTTCTATTTAAACTGCTGGTAATTACGGCAAATCAAGGCTTGCTAAAGATCCGCAGAGTTCGGAATGACCTAAGCAATGACATAAGTACGCTGTTGAGTGCGTAATTTATCTGCCCGTTATTTTTTTTTAGCATTTGCCGTCAGATGAATAGTATAACTGATGTGGTGCAAGCCGTCGATCGGCATTCTCAACTATTTCAAGGACTAGGCTCATGTCTATCTACAATCTTATCTCGTTTCTGGGCATTTTTGGCTTATGTGCGATCGCCTGGGTTTTTTCAGAAAACCGACAGTCGAAGTATATACCTTGGCGCGTCATCATCTGGGGCATTGGCCTGCAATTAGTCTTAGGATTTTTAGTATTCCTGTTCCCCCCAACTCGCATCGCTTTAGAATGGTTTACTAGCTTACTGGATGGAGTATTCACCGCTGCTGACGCTGGAGCGAGATTTGTATTCGGGAGCAATGTTGTACCGATACCTGGTAAAGATCCGGCAGTTAATTTAGGATATATTTTTGCCTTTCGAGCTTTACCGACAGTCATCTTTTTTTCTGGCCTCATGGCCTTGCTATACAACATCGGCGTGATTCAAATTATCACCGAACTTTTTGCAAAAATCTTTTATATGACAATGCGGTTGAGCGGCGCGGAAGCCCTCAGCGGTGCGGCTAATATTTTCGTAGGAATTGAAGCGGCAATAGTCGTCAAGCCTTATTTGCCAAGAATGACTCGTTCGGAACTTTGTGCAATCCTCTCTTGCTGTTTTGGAACCGCTGCTTCTTCAACTTTAGCAATTTACGTTAGTTTTCTCAAGCCAGTTTTTCCCAATATTTTAGGACACTTAGTTTCAGCCTCAATTATCGCTATTCCCGCTTGTTTTGTTCTATCCAAAATCTTAGTGCCCGAAACAGGAGTGCCCCTGACAATGGGTGGCATTCCCAAGGAAGAACCCAAGCCTAAAGGCCGCGAGTTTGTGGGCGAAGAAATTTCGGACAGGGAGCGCGAAGAATTCACACAAGAGACTGTTGGGGGAGAACCCATCGAACGAGTCAGCCCTTTAGATGCAGCGATAATTGGTGCATTGGACGGTGTAAAAATGGCAGTAGCAATTGCCGCTGTTTTGATTTTAATCTTAGGCTTAGTTTCCTTAATCAATCAATTCTTTGGTTGGCTGGCAATTTTGCCCGGCCCCATCGGTGGCTTTTTCAAAGTTGTCACCTTAGCCAACATTATGGGATTTTTATTTTATCCCCTGACGCTATTAACAGGAGTTTCATTAGACGACTCTTGGCAAGCGTCAGTAATTATCGGTCGCAGGTTGTTAGAAACAGCCATTCCGCCCTATCAAAGTTTAGCAGAAGCATCGGCAAAAGGACTGGTGAGCGATCGTACAGTTTTAATTGTCAGTTACGCCCTTTCCGGCTTTGCCCACTTAGCATCCGTCGGCATATTTGTCGGCGGCACAATCGCCCTAATTCCATCCCGTCGCAAAGACATTTCCGAACTCGGTTGGAAAGCATTATTTGTCGGCACCTTAGCGACAATGATGATCGCTTGCATCGCCGGCACCTTTGACACCGGAGACGCCAGCATTTTAGGCGCTAAAACAGCCCCTGCAGCCCCGCTAACATCCCCTGAGTCTCCAAAATCATCGGCATCCCCAGCCGCGAATTCAAAACCGTCAGTTGCCCCAGCAATTGCCAGTCCAAAGCCGTCGCCGAAGAGTGAAAAAGCAACTCCGAAAGCTCAATAATCTCCCAAATCAGACTCTAAGAAAAGTCCTTAAATGAGCTACGGGAAAAGGACACGGCAATGCCGTGTCCCTACAGATTAGACTCAAATTGCAAGCATTCCCAAACTATCTAAAAATTATCTGCGTTTATCTGCGTTTATCTGCCTTGAATCTGCGGTTGACATATTAATCAAAATTTTCTGCAATTAGGTCTAATTACCAATAACCAATTCCCAAAAAATATGAATCCCGATCCAGAAATTCGCCGCCTGTTAGATGTGATGCCCGCTTCGGGCCGCATGATGTGTAAAATTATTAATAAGCCCCAACAATCAACGGTAATTGACTGCGATTTTCCTTTGCCTTGGAATCAATCTCGCCCGATTTATATTAATTTTGATTTGTGGCGGCTGCTATCTAAGCCGCAGCGGGATTTACTGCTATTGCGGAATGTAAGTTTTCTGTGCAATTTTAAGTGGTTTAAACCGGATATTTATCAAGGTGCGGCTCTGGCGGGAATTGTCGGGACTGTTGTAGAATTGTTGCAGGGAGATGCGATCGGCACTGCGATCGCGGGCGGTTTGACAGGACTCGCCATGACTCGAATTTGGCGCGACAACCGCAGTTCCCAAGTAGAATTAGATGCTGACGAAGGGGCGATTAGAGTAGCGGGAAGGCGTGGTTACAACGAAGCGGAAGCGGCCGGACATTTGCTTGGGGCGATCGAGGCTGTGGCGCAAATTGAAGGGCGCAGTTTAGATTTTAACGAGTTGATTCGGTGTCAAAACTTAAAGGCGATATCGGGTATTTCGACGGTGGGCGTGCCCGATAGTGTAAGGAAAGATTGAAAAAAACCTAGATATAATCAAGATGGAAGCCCATAAAATTCACAACGATGCTAATCCTGCCAAAACTGGAAAACCTGCGCGATACTCTACCTATAGAAGGAGCTGTCCGAATTGAATTAGTGGAAGACATACCAATTTTTAAAGCCTCCACAACTGTCAAAAATCGCATCCAAGAACTGTTGGACAAACAACAAACTTTCCCCCTAAATCCTGACGAAGAACAAGAACTCAATCTTTACGAAGAAATCGACGATTACCTCAGTTTTGTAAATCGGACTGTCCGCAATCTTTTCTTGGGTCAGATTCAGCCTACTGTGTAGAAATGTCCCCTCGCCCTCAAATCCCTGAAAATATCCAAAATCAAGTTCGTCAGAGAGCAAAAGGTCTGTGCGAATATTGTCATGCCTCGGAGTCATAAATTTATCGATCGCTCTTTCTAGTCGATTGAACTGTCGTTGCGGGCGATCGCCAAATCAGGAACAATGATAAACTTGATATTCATACCCATCCACCGCAGGCAACTCGCGCGATTCAACCTGGCATTTTTGTGCTTCTAGATTGATAGGTGCGCGAAAATTAACCAACCACAAATCAAGCGGGCGTTCTAATTGACTGAGTGTTTTGTCAAGTGTATCTGCCGCTATTTCTGGTGCATCCCTTCTCTGATTAGCCAAAAGAAACAGCGGAGAATCAAAGGCTTTAACTTCTTCTTTCTTCCTAACATCCCTTACATCCGTTACATCCCCTACAAAATCCTTTGCCGAACTTCTTTCCCATTCCCACC
This sequence comes from Microcoleus sp. POL10_C6, assembly GCF_036701585.1. Classification (NCBI taxonomy): domain Bacteria; kingdom Bacillati; phylum Cyanobacteriota; class Cyanophyceae; order Oscillatoriales; family Microcoleaceae; genus Microcoleus; species Microcoleus sp. POL10_C6. The sequence continues at coordinate 10,534 of NZ_JAUBRB010000052.1, forward strand.
CTATCCCCATCAACTCTCCTATTTCTACATGAGTCTTTTGAGTAGTGGCAATTACCACGGGAACTTTCGATACTTCGCGCATAATCGGAATTAAAATATCGGGTTTGTAATATTTGCGATAGCCGAGATTGGAATTTACTGTGACACCGCTAAAAAAACCCATTGCTAAAATTAGCACCACTGCTTTTTTGCCCGAAACTTCGATCGCCCGTAAATTAAACGATTGACTTTTTGCTGTAGGTGTGTTAAAAATAACCGCCAAGGTTGCTCCTAAAAGCAATATCACCCCCGGAAAGTAGACGAAATTGTATCGTGCGCCGCGAGTGAGGTCAATGCCAAGAATATATGCAAAGCTGAAAAATAGGAAAATTGCTCCTAGCACAAATCCGCCGAAAATAACAGTACCTAAACGAGTATCGGGGGCTGTTAAGGACTTTTTAAGAGCGCTAAACAGGATGGGAAGCACCAATATAAAAAATATTGTCATTACGATCGCCGATGCTACTACTACTACCAAATTTGGCGATTCCACCGGCAGCAGAGAGATGACAGTGATCCATCCAGCTAAAGCTTGAAAAATCGGCGCGATCCAATTTAAAAATGTGCGATCGCCGCTGACAATCCAATTAGTTAGTTCGCTGCCGTATTTATTGGACAAAAATACCGGCAACCAAACTAAACCGCCAGCTAAAGTACCCATCGCTACTGCGAAAAACCGCCAGAGGATTTGAAATGGCAAAATATTAGGCTGCTGGCTGTTGTCAATTGGCAAATTTCCATTAAACTGCTGCCAGATTACAGCAATTAATGCTATTGCTTCCGCACACAAAGCCAGTGTAAAAAAATAGTGGGAGGCAATTCCCAAACAATTAACAACTACCCAAAGTAGCACCGCCCAAATAGGCAGAGGAGCGCCCTGTTGCAGCTTTTTTGCAGCTAATGTGAGGCAAAAAAGAGAGGCAATAACTAATAAGATTCCTAAAGTGTAATGGCGAGCTTCTTGAGCGAGATAAATGCCGTAGGGAGAAACTGCCATCATCGCGGCTGCACATTGACCGACTAAACGAGAACTAAAAGCAAATTTCCCCAAAAAGTAGATAGCTGGAACTGAAATCACGCCCAATAATGCAGGAAGAGCTCGCCCTATCCAAACTAAACTATCCTCGGTCGGCCCAAACAGTCGCATCCACCAGTGGGCGAGCATAAAATACACTGGTGGATGGTTGCTTTCTAGCAGCAAATTGCGGAGCACGTCGGCGGTGTCAGCATCGGGGCGCAATTGTAGGGGTTGTAATAATGTAGAAAGGTCGATCGCGCGATCGATCGGCACACCGCGAAAACTGTTGCCCAAACTAAAAACTAGAGTAGAAAACTCGTCTGTCCACAGCGGTTTCGAGTTTAAATTGGCAAAGCGCAAAATAAAGGCGATCGCCGTCCACAGAAATAGCAACAACAGTTGTTTGTTCTTAATCATTAATTCATTCATTCATTTAAATGCAGTTGGCCGTTGGCTGTTGTCAGTTGTCAGTTTGGAGTTTTTAGTTGTCAGTTCCAATAACCACTAACAACTAACGAATAGCCAAACTAAAAACTATTTTTGAACGTCCGTCACCCGCCAACTCAGCTTCATATTGATCCAGAAATTCCACAGAGTGACAGTCGATATCGCAATCAACTTAGCGCAATATTCGTTTACCTTAAAAACATTAAACAGCAGATTCACCAGCAGCACATTCATAATCAAGCCAATCAAACAAATCACATTAAATTTCAACAGCCGTTTCAAGCGCTGGCGCTTTCCAGGCTGCCGCTTAGAAATATCACGAAAAGTCCATAAATCATTCCACAAGAAATTATTGATAATTGCCACTTCAGCAGAAAAGATTGCACTGCGAGTCAGCCCCAAACCAAGGACAGTCCGCAGCAGGTAAAAAACTCCCATATCCACAAACACGCCGCTGAAACCAACCACGCCAAACCGCAGGAATCGGCTCATGGGCCAGCGGGCAAACCGCAACCGAAGCAAATGTCGCAAATAGTCAATATACTGTTTCCAGGTAACTTTGCTCTCGCCTTCTTGCCGCTCCTGAAACACGTAACCAACTTCTCCAATCCAGCGGATATCGCCCCTGCCGAGCACTTCAATCAATATTTTGTAACCAGCAGGATTCATGGTTTTGCCGGCTATGCAAGTGCGACGCACCATAAAATAGCCACTCATCGGATCGGAAACTCGGCCCACCACTCCCGGCAGGATCACCAACCCCACGGTTTGAGCGCCCCGCGATAAAAATCGCCTGACAACGCTCCAGTCGCTCACCCCGCCCTCGCCCACGTGACGACTTGCAGCAGCTAAATCTGCTCCCCGCTGAATTTCTGCTAAAAGCTGCAACAGCGTCTCCGGGGGATGCTGCAAGTCGGCATCGATGACGCCCAAAACCTCACCCTGAGCTACCTGCCACCCGCGAATTACCGCTGTGGAAAGTCCCCGCTCTTCTTCCCGGCGCATCACCCGCAATTGCGGATATTCCGGTGTCAGGGACAGGGCGACTTCCCAGGTGCGATCGGGGCTGTCGTCATCGACTACAATTAATTCGTAGTGGCCGGGAAGGATACCATCGAGCAATTGGCTCAATTTTTCCACAATACTCTGGATATTCCTGCGCTCGTTGTAGGTGGGAATTACCAGGGAAAAATAAATTGGCGGTGTGCCTGCGTGTACAAAAGTTGAACCGAAAGTCTGTATAGCAGGAATTTGCAAAGGCCCCGACGGCACTGGCAAGACCTGATTTGGTTGGTAGCTGCCCATAATTTGAGTGTTCAGAAAGTTAAGAATAGTTTGGTAGCACTTGAGATTGTAAAATATCGTTCCTCCATAATTGATTAGTTAAAATATAAAAACGCCTTAATTCTAGTCAGTAATTCTGTAGCTGAGTTAAAAAGAAAACTGTGGATGCAATTCTCGATCGAGCTTTACAAGGTTATAACATCTCTTCTGCAGAAGCCTTGGTACTTTTGCAGCAAACAGAGCCAGACGCGCGAGCTTCTATTCAAACAACCGCTGACTTGCTCCGCCGCCAACAATCAGGAGATACTGTCACCTACGTTATCAATCGGAATATTAATTTTACTAACATTTGCGAGCAGCATTGCAGTTTTTGTGCATTTCGCCGCGACGAAGGAGATGAGGGCGCTTTTTGGTTAGATGCAGCTCAAATTCAGGAAAAGGCAACTGATGCAGTGCAGCGGGGTGCAACGGAAATTTGTATGCAGGGCGGCTTAAATCTTCAAGCTAAGCTAAACGGCGCATCTTTGCCTTATTATCTGCAATTGGTGAAAACTATTAAGGATAAGTTTCCTCAGTTGCACTTGCACGCTTTTTCGCCGCAAGAAATAGAATTTATTGCCAGAAAAGATAATCTGAGTTTCAGCTATGTAATTTCGGCTTTGCGGGATGCGGGAGTTGGTTCGATGCCGGGAACCGCAGCGGAAGTTCTCGACGATTCTGTGCGACGGGTGATTTGCCCGGAAAAACTAAATTCGGCAACTTGGCTGGAAATTGTGGGAACTGCTCACAGTCTGGGTTTGCCGACAACGAGTACGATGCTGTGCGGGCATATTGAGACAGCCGAACAGCAGGTTTTGCATTTAGAAAAAGTGCGATCGCTCCAACAAACTGCGATCGACCAAGACTATCCAGCACGCATTACAGAATTTATTTTACTACCATTTGTCGGACAGGAAGCACCGGCTCCTTTGCGGAGTCGAGTCGGCCGCGACCAACCAGTTTTAGCAGATACATTGTTACTCACCGCTGTATCGAGAATCTTCTTAGGCAACTTGATTTCCAATCACCAACCCAGTTGGGTAAAATTAGGTTTAGATGGAGCTACAGAAGCGCTGAAATGGGGCTGCAACGACATCGGCGGTACATTGATGGAAGAGCACATTACTACAATGGCTGGTGCGGTTGGTGGCAGTTGTCAATCTGTGGAAGATTTGCAAAATGCGATTCGTTCTTTGGGGCGGAGTTATCAGCAAAGAGATACAATTTATCGACCTTTAGGGGTTGACAATGTGGCAGTAAGTGTGTAATTTTTTGGATGGGAAGTGCGAAGTGCGTAACGTGTCCTACGAGTTTAGCCGTTAGCGAAGCCCTCGGAGAGGATCGCACTTTCAAATTCTTCTAGCGCTTGACAACTTCCTACCTGCAAAGCACGTTCCACTGTAGCAGGAATCATCTGGGCGATCGCGATTTCTGGAAAATTCGGACTTATATCGGATTCTACATACTCTCCATCTTGCAGCAAATAAATGCGAAGTCTGCCGCTGTCGTAAACCCACACTTCTGGAACTCCAATAATTTTATAGGCATCGATCTTCGTTTTAGAAGTAACATCCGTCTCAATTGCCAAATCGGGCGGCGGATCATCCGGTAAAAGGTGGCGGCGATTAATCATCCGCTGATAATTTAGAATATAAAAGCAAGCATCAGGTTCAACTCCTGCTGCACCTTCCCGTTTGAAAGTAGTAGAACCAAAAGGTTCATATCTTCTGCCCGCTGACTTGAGTAAATTTTTTACAATATCGGAAATTACATCTTTCGGAATTTCCCGATCTAGTAAGGGAACCATAATTTCTAACATACTGTTGCTGTAGGCAATTCTGGTTCTTCGTTTTTCCCCTAATTCCTCCAAAATCGACTCAAATTCCAGCCAACTTATATGGGGAATAGTTACGACACTACCGGGAGTAAGCTCGATCTGGCTAACAGGTTTGAGCACGGGGGTGATAACAATCATAAGCTGAATTGCGAGCTAGTTGTTAAGTTTGTGCCAAGGGCAGGCAGGATGCCTACCCCACAAGAGTTTTTGGATATATCTGTTGAGTTTAGCACGGGCAACGAGAAGAGATTCGCGATCGCACTTTTCACTAAATTCTAGAAAGGTCGATCGCACGTTTAAAACTTTATTCCAACCGGATTAACTTAACTAACAGACTCATTATTTCTCCCTGATCGGGTGTAATAATGATGCGATTGTCGGGAATGGCGATCGGATGTGTCCAACGAACAGCTTCCTCGTAGCGCAATGCGTGCAGTTGGTGGATAGTTCGGCGTACCCCCACCGGCGAACCGATGATGACGTGACGGACTGCTTCGCGATCGCCCTCAAAGGTTTGGTTGGTTAAAACATTCGGCGATGTTTGGTTCGATGATGAATCTTGCAACATAGCTTTGACCAATAATTTTGGATAGGTTTGATGCTTTGTAACGGTAAAACCGCGTACAATAACAAGTTGAAGAAAAGACAGCAATTCCCCTACAGCACAAGTGGCTTAACTGGTGCTGTCTAATCTCTATTAGGTTAACTCTAAAGTAATTTAGGGTAGATGTCAATTATTTTAGGCACACCCCAAATAAATTAATATAACTTAACTAATAGCCTATGGAAACCTCAGAAAGAGCCGATCGATCGCCCCTAATGCGACTGAGAGTTCAGCGGTTTATGACTCAAAAGCAGCTAGCAGAAGCACTTGGCGTTACGGAAGCGACGGTAAGCAACTGGGAAGCTGGGCGATCCGTACCGAAGCTAACGCCTGTTCAATACAAGAAGTTGTTAAAGATTTTGCAAATTACTTCCGATGAATTACCAGACCAATTTGGTTTTCCCAGCGATGGCGATCGATAGAATATTAAGAGTGGCAAATAATAATGATACTGTTTACCTTCTCAGCCAATTAAAAATGTGGTGGTTCATCAAAATGACAACTCTGACCGTAGAAATTCTTTGTTCTGAGGCGGCAATATTTTCAGCAGCCGAGTCTCAACACCCGGAACCTCTGCTTTACGGAATCACAGACGGAAAGGCTGTTGGAACATATTTGGAGCAAAAGTTCAGACTCTATCTCAAGCAGCAATATGAATTTATAGATGGCAATTCAGCAAGCGGCATCGATTTCCCAGGGCTATTGGTTGACGTGAAGGTAACAAGTGTTAGGCAACCGCAGTCGTCATGTCCTTTCAAATCTGCAAGGCAAAAGATTTTTGGGCTGGGATATTCACTGATTATCTTTGTTTACGAAAAGAGAGACAACAGTACCATCCGAACTGCAACGCTGAATATTTTGCATACAATTTACGTTAGTGCCGAAAGAACAGCAGATTTTCAAATGACCCGTGGAATTCGCTATATTTTAGATAACGAAGGCAATAAAGATGATTTGCTTGCTTTCATGTTTGACAAAAATCTACCTGTTGACGAAATTGAAGCAGGTAACATTGCAGACGAAATACTGAGAAACCCACCCTTGCAAGGTTTTTTGACCATTTCTAATGCGTTGCAATGGCGACTTCAGTATGGAAGGGTCATTGAGCGTGCCGGACAACAGGAAGGTGTTATCGCAGTTTATAAATCTAACCAATGAGTTCTAACAATCGCAAAACCAAACTAGAATACGGCGATTTTCAGACACCGCCGGCATTAGCCGAGATGGTATGTCGAAAATTAGTAGAACTTAATGTCAATCCTGGCACCATAATTGAGCCGACGTGCGGTATCGGTAATTTTATTCAAGCTGCTGCACGTTCGTTTCCATCCGCCGCCAAAATTATCGGGGTTGAAATAAATCAAAATTACTTAAAAGAAGTCAGACTAAATAAGCAATTATTTCAGGATGAGAGATGCGATATTTGGCACGGAGATTTCTTTAATTTTGATTGGAAATCATTAGTCGATCGGTGTAGCACTCGACTGCTTGTACTCGGCAACTTTCCGTGGGTGACAAACTCGCAACAAGGAACTATTGGTAGCGAAAATTTACCTAAAAAAAACAATTTTCAAAATCACAGTGGCTTAGATGCTCTCACAGGTAAGAGTAACTTCGATATCTCAGAATGGATGCTGATTCAGGCGGTGCAATGGCTGCAAAAGCGCGATGCCGATCTAGCGATGCTTTGCAAGACTTCGACTGCTAGAAAGTTATTGAATTACCTTCACTCTCAAAAACTCAATCTCGCTAACTGTGCAACTTACAAAATAGATGCTAAAAAATATTTTTATGCAAATGTTGATGCTTGTTTGTTAGTCTGCCAATTTGATGCTCATTCGCGAAACTACTTCTGCGATGTATTTAGCAGTTTAGAAACTTCAGACTGTCACCGAATTGGATATCACAACAATCTCTTGGTTAAGGATATAAATTCTTTCAGTAAATTGAGTAATTTATATGCTGTGAATTCAGGAACCAAATGGCGATCGGGTGTAAAGCACGACTGTTCTAACGTGATGGAGTTTCGCAAAATAGACAATTATTTTGTAAATACATTCGGAGAAGTTGTCGATATTGAGGACACTTATCTGTTTCCGCTCATCAAAGGCTCTGGTGTTGCTCAAAATCGAATTAATGCTACCGATCGATATATGCTCATTACTCAAAAATTTATCGGGGAGTCAACTGAAAATATCAAAAAAATAGCTCCTAAAACCGGGCGCTATCTGGAGGATTGCGGGCAATATTTAGATAATCGAAAAAGCAAAATTTATCAAAACAACCCTCGATTTTCGATTTTTGGAGTTGGCGATTATACCTTCAAACTTTGGAAAATTGCGATTTGCGGGCTTTATAAAAAACTGGATTTTAGGTTAATCGGTGAAATAGCTGATAAACCTGTGGTTTTTGATGATACTGTTTACTTTCTCGGCTTTGACGACGAGGGAGTTGCGCGTCAAACTTTTGAGCTTTTGAATTCACCGGCGGCGATTAACTTTTATTCAGCGATCGTATTTTGGGATGAAAAGCGCCCGATTAAATCCAGTATTTTAAATTGTCTGAATCTGGCACTACTGGCAGATTGGGAGTTTGTAACCGCAGATGCACGCAGATAAACGCAGATGGATAGAGATATAATTTATATTATCAGTAATTCTGAAAACCTATAATTCTAACTTTACCCAAGCTCGTAAACTTCGAGGAATTTGTGGAGTGGCTGCCTGAAAATTAGGCAGTAAGCTGATTATAACTCACATTTTTCAGCATTTGCATGAACAGGCAAGATGCCTGTTCCAGAAGAGATCAATTTTCTTGTGGAGTGGGCCGAAGAGCCCGCCCCAAAAAGACTTATCTCTCGCGCTTTTACACCTTAAACTTCTCCACAATCCGTCTCATCGCTTCCTCCACATTCTCCCGACTATTAAACGCCGAAATGCGGAAATAACCCTCACCCGCCGCACCAAAACCAGAACCCGGAGTTCCCACCACATTGCAAGTTTCCAGCAACTTCTGAAAGAAATCCCAACTCGACAAACCGTGAGGCGTTTTCACCCACACATAAGGTGCATTTTCGCCACCAAAAACCTCGATTCCCGCCGCTGTCAATTTCTCGCGAATAATCGCAGCATTTTCCATGTAAAAATTGACTAAAGCCTGAATCTGTGCCTTGCCAGCCTCTGAATAAACCGCCTCAGCACCGCGCTGCACGATGTAAGAAACTCCGTTAAATTTAGTAGATTGGCGGCGGTTCCACAACTTCCAAATTTCGACATCGGAACCATCTGCTGCTTTTCCAGTCAAAGTCTTCGGTACCACTGTCAGTGCACAGCGAGTACCCGTGAAACCAGCATTTTTGGAAAAAGAACGAAATTCGATCGCACAATCCCGCGCCCCTTCAATTTCGTAGATAGAATGCGGTAAACTCGGATCGGTAATATACGCTTCGTAAGCCGCATCGAAGAAAATAATCGAACCGTTAGCTTTAGCATAATTTACCCAAGCTTGCAAGTGTTCCTTGGTTGCAGTTGCCCCCGTCGGGTTATTCGGGAAACACAAGTAAATTAAATCGACTTTTTTGTCAGTGGGAATTTCCGCAGTAAAATTGTTTTCCGCTGTAATTGGCAGGTAAACTAAACCCCCGTATTCGCCATTTTCGTTCGCATCTCCCGTGTGTCCAGCCATCACGTTAGTGTCTACATACACCGGATAAACTGGATCGGTAACTGCGATCGTGTTATTGTTGCCAAAGATATCGAGAATATTGCCACAATCGCACTTAGAACCATCAGAAATAAAGATTTCCGAAGCATCAACATCGCATCCCCGCGACTTAAAATCGTGCTCGGCAATTTTCTCCCGCAGCCACTCATAACCTTGTTCCGGGCCGTATCCTTTAAAGCTATCCCGCGAACCCATGTCTTCCACCGCCTTCACCATCGCCTCCCGACAAGCAGCCGGTAGCGGTTCAGTCACGTCGCCAATCCCCAGCCGGATGATGGGCGCTTCGGGATTCGCCTCTGCATAGGCTTTCACCCTGCGCCCAATTTCGGGAAACAGGTAGCCGGCTTTGAGTTTGAGGTAGTTGTCGTTGATAGTTGCCATAGTTCGATCGCTACAAATGTCGTAGAATAGCTTACTCCCAATTGTCTCTCTCCAGAAGCAGGAAGTTCGGCAACCGATGCTGTAAAGGATTTAACCGATGTGACGGAAGAGGTTCACGGAAGAGGAAGATTTTCCCCACTCGGACACTCAAACACTCGGATACTCAGCCATTACAGGCAATCTTCTCAGTTGCTGACCAGCCATTGACCAAAAAATCAAACTATCTTGTATAATCAGAATAGTGTGCAGTGCAGAAACCATTATGGACGAGATTGAGTACGCCAAACTCTATCAGGAACTGGCGGCAATTCTGAATGAGTTTAATTTAGGTTGGGTAGTTCAACAAGTAGCAGATACTGTAGAGATAGGCAAAGTAATTGAAGAGCGATCGCTCAAAAGAAAAACACCCCTGCTCAAGATAGAAGATTATACAGCAAAAGAACAACTTTTGCTGTTAATTGATGCAGTCGAGCAAGCGACGGTCAACACTTCCGAAATGGAAGACGAAATTGCTTATTTCTTAAAAGTAGAATCCGAAACCTCTCCCCTCGGCACAAAAATTACCTTTGCCAATTCAGGTGCCGAAACTGCCAAAACAATTGAGTTTACCTCCAGCGTCACAGCCCCCCGCCACAAACAGGCGATCGCCCTCAAGCACTTGCTCGAAAAACTGCCCTCCGGGCCCAGCAACTACGCCATAAATTCCGAAATTAAAAGCAAATTAAAAAGCTCGATCGATCCCGAATTTAACACAGCGGCAGAACAATCCAGAATTTTTGACACTTACCTCTTTACCATCTTGCTAAAAGCAGTTGCTAATGAAGGCGGTACCATTTATTACAACAATGTTTTAGACGACGAAACACCGAAATATTTAACCTTTAGAAAAACAGCGGGAAAAATTCACGGAACTGCACATCCCTATACTCATGCTGTTGTGGAATTTCCCGACAAACCCGCCCTGGAAGTTCACCTAGGAGTAAAAGTCCAAGGTAGAGCCGGAGTTCTGCACAACTGCAACGTTTTAATTTTGTCCCAAAAAGAAGCAAATATCTGCCGCTTGCTCAACCGCGAACCCCGACACTCGCAGGTAATTTTAGCAGTAAAGTCGGAACACAGCACCTCGGAACTAAAACTAGAAATGGCTGGTGCTTTTATCGGCTTAGCGTCAGATATTCGCTACGAAGGTGGCAGCTATTTCATTTCAAACAGTTACTCTCAACCCGTCGCAAAACTCCTAACTACCGCTCGCAAAAAATGGGAGCTAAACATTTTTCCGAGAGCCACAAACGATGTCCACCGGCTGATGTACTCGTTTCAAACTATCTTTAAAGACTTTAAGGCCAGAAACTGATTCGATTAATCAGGACTAAGGCCAACTGGCACAAAAGTCTTGCTATATTTTTTGTGTTAGGTTTCGTTCCACGAGCCTAACCTACTGTCTGATGCAAGTAAGGACTGTTTTTCTGGTTGTTCCCGGAGGGGTAAATTCGAGTTTCCTAAATTTGCCCGGTTAAATGTGTCTGCTAATGTATCTGCTAATGTATCTGCTACATGAGCCAAGAAAATAATCTATCATGTTGCGAGCACCCGAACCTTACGAATAATGTTTAAGAAAGATAAATCTTCCCTGCTGTTTACGATCGGAGCCGCCACACTTCTGATCGGTTTAGGCTTTGTCACCTACTACCTCGTCATTTCCCGTGGGCCCGCCAAAGATTTGCCGCCGGGGGCAACGGTTGTCCCGCAAGATACGATGATGGCCCTATCCATCACCACCGATGAATCCCAGTGGAATAAACTGCGAGAGTTTGGCACGCTGGAGTCAAAAGCTTCGTTTGAGAGGTTTTTAACGGAAATGCGCGATCGCCTGCTCACAAGCAACGGCTACGCCTACCAGCAAGACATTCAACCTTGGGTTGGTAACACAGCAATGGTAGCCTTTCTCCGCAACAAAATAGCTATACCAGCCCCCTCGCCGGCACCCAACGCGCCCCCATCTCCGCCAATTCAACAGTCAGTGGCAATTATCCTGCCAATTGCCAACCCGATCAAAGCCAAAGAATTATTAGCAAAATCCAGACCCCTCAGCCAAGGAAAAATTGTTGAGCGTAATTATAAAGGTGTGCAAGTCACAGAAACTCAAGGCGTACCCGATCGCAATTTCTCCGTCGCGGTACTCGGCACAAGCTATCTAGCAGTCACCACAGATCCTAGCGCTACAGACAGAATAATCGACACCTACAAAGGCGAACCTTCCCTAGCAAAAACCCCTGGCTATGCAGACGCCATAGACAAAATAAAAAGTCCGGGCGCCTTCGGTCAAATCTACGTCAATATGCCCGTTGCCACCGCCTATGCCGCCGCCAACTCAGCCCGTGAAATTTCGCCAGAAAGCCTCGAAAAACTGCAACAAAATCAGGGATTTGCCACCACAGCGACGCTGGATGTAGAAGGAATTGCCTTCAAATCAGTCTCTTGGCTAAAACCCGATTCTACCAGAAGGATAGCAGTAGAAAACAATGCTCTAAAAATGGTTAACCGCCTACCAAACAATACAATAATGATGGTATCCGGCGGCAACTTGCAGCGTTTGTGGCAAGACTACGTATTAGGAGCCGATGCAAACCCGATTTCCCCAATTAATCCCCAAGTTTTACGCACAGGTTTAAAATCCACTACCGGCTTGGATTTAGATAAAGACTTGATGAACTGGATGGCGGGAGAATTTTCTCTATCATTAATACCAGCGCCCGCCCAGAATCCCAGAGACAAATTTGCTGCCGGATTTGTATTTATGGTGGAAACAAACAACCAGGGCGCAGCGAACAAATCCCTGAAACAGCTTGATGAAACGATGAAAAGTAAAGGATTTAGAGTGGAGGAAATTCAAGTCGGCGGCAAACCGGCGATTAAATGGACATCGCCGTTTGGAGGGATTACGGTAACTCGCGGCTGGATGAACAATGTAGCGTTTATGACAGTAGGAGCTCCCGTGGTTGATGCGATCGTTCCGGCACCGAAAAGTCCGCTTTTAAGCAGCGAACTGTTCCAGAAAACTGTCCGATCGCAACTTCAACCCCACAACGGCAATTTCTTCATCGACACCGAGAGTGCGTTTAACCCGAAAAACCTAGCTTTGCCGGAGTTTCCTCCCAACCAAAAAATGTGGATAGACGCCACGCGGTCGATCGGCGTTACAGCGGCCGTCATTGGCGATCGTACCACCCGTTATGACGCTTTTGTCGGTCTCAAAAAATCCACCCCATCCACTCCTTCTGCAAATCCTTCACCGCGCCCTGCTTCACCGCGCTCTGCTTCACCCAGTCCCTCGCCCACTGTCCAAACTTCACCCAATTAACTCTTAAATCCTGCCACAAATCCGCCTGCACACCCCCTTAAACACCAACAGGGCGATCGATTAAAACCGAAAAGCAGCAGCTCAAAATCGGCAATAGTGGAGTTGACTGCAAGAAGGAAATAGAGTCGGATTTAAGGAGTTTTACTTCACAAAACCTCACACAAATAAACCCAAAAGCCCGGTTTTTTAAATAAACCGGGTTTCTGAACACTCTAACAATTTGACTTACTGAAGAACAATTCAGCAGCCAGAATCCAGAAGGGATTCTGTGCGACAGGATGGAGAATCGAGGTTTAAAGCCCCGATTTTAATCGTGGATCACAAAAATTCTTTCCGTGACCCTTAACTCTCACTTCAGGCAGGAGGTATTCTACCTTCTGAATTCTGTCTTTTGACTCCTTCTCATTTCTTCTTTCCATAATTTTAATTTTCGGCAAGCGTATAGTATTTTTTCTTGTGTATAAAATATTTGGGGATGTTTCCCGGTCAGTCTTGGAGGCAGAAACCTAGTTTTTGAACCCCCATCCTTCCTTCAGACTATCAATAATATTTAAAAAACCGGGTTTCTAGGCGTCGGATAGCCTCTAGAAAGGCCGTTTTTGTTATGTTTTATTAATATGTCATGCGGAAGATACAGAGCCTAGGCATTTCAAGTTATATTTAGAATGTGGAGAAGATACTCTGAAAAAATTGCAAAAGCAGAGGCAAATTCTACCCATTGACTCCTAAATGCACTTGCAGTCAGGAACCCGGTTGCTTCATAAATATAGCGTCTTCAACTGTTCCGAAAAACCTATGCAGATATTGGCATTCCTAGTCAGCACCTGTACAACATCGGAACCTGCCGTCAAGCGTCTTAACTGACCACTTTCATCTGGTCATAACACCGTGATGTAAACACCAGCATTATGCAGTGTCGAAGGCGATTAAGGAACGAGTAAACAGGTTGATAAAGCGTATCGCTTTCCTAACAAGGGAACGTGAACATTTACCAGGTCAAGCTTACTTAGCAATAAAACTCACAGAATAACTCACTAATACCCCCTCTGAAAATGAGGGGTGGATTTCCAATCTTCTACGCACATTGACCAGACACAGCACAGATGTGCAGATATTTAGTGACACAGGCGTCAACCCAAGTTTTTTCTAAAAAGCCGATTTTTTTACCTAATTTCTGTGATTTATATATTTTACCCATTAAAAACCTATGAAAACCGTCAAAAATATTCAAAAAACGTCGAAATTTCTATCAAAAGCAAGAATAAGCAAACTGGCACTTGCTCTGCAAATAGTCTTAATAAATCTTTACTTTTGGCAAGCAAAAGCCGAAGGTCAAACAATTGTTCCAGCGGCGGACGCAACGGGTACTACCGTCACTCCCGCAGCGCAAAACGGAACTCCTGGGCAGCCAACTCGCTTCGATATTGAAGGCGGACAATTATCGAGCGATCGACAAAATCTTTTCCACAGCTTTACAGAATTCGGCTTGTCGGAAAATCAGATTGCCAACTTTATATCAAACCCTAACATTCGCAACATTTTAGCGGGCATAGGCGGCGGCAACCCCTCGATTATTAACGGCTTAATTCAAGTAACCGGCGGCAATTCTAACTTGTTTCTGATGAATCCATCCGGCATCATATTTGGCAACAGTGCCAGCTTAAACGTGCCGGCTTCTTTCACAGCAACCACCGCCACCGCTATTGGATTTGGTTCAAACTCGTTTAACGCTGTCGGTAGTAGCACTTACGCATCTCTGACAGGCGCGCCCAATTCCTTTACTTTTGGGGCCGATCAAGCAGGGGCAATTATCAGCACAGCCGACTTAGCAGTGAAGTCAGGGCAGAACTTAACCTTGGTGGGCGGCACCGTTGTCAGCACCGGCAGCCTTTCTGCCCCAGGCGGTCAAATTACCGTAGCATCAGTCATCGGGAAAAATTTAGTCCGCGTCAGCCAGCGAGGCAATTTGCTGAGTTTGGAAATCGAGCCGCCCTCAGCGACGAGCCCAGGAACAGCGCCAACAGCTTCGACATTCTCGATCGCATCCTTGCCCGAACTGCTCACCGGCATTGGTGAAACAAACGCTACAGGCATCAGCGTCAATGCCAGCGGTGAAGTGGTACTCACGGCCTCTAACCGAGCAGTAGCTGCGGGGGACGTGGCACTAAAAGATGCAAACGCTCAGGCGATCGACATTCAAGCAGCCAACACCATTACAGTCAGCGGAAACCTGACAAGTTCCCAAGGTGGCCAAATCGCCCTACAAGCTAGTGGCGACATTCGCACTGTCGATCTCGACTCCCATTCCGACACCACCGCAGGCGGCAACATCACCGTCACCAGCCGTACCGGAAAAGTAGAAACAGGCAATATCAAGGCAGGGTCGATCGACAAAAACAGCAACGCCGGAGACGTTAGTATTGCAGCACCCTCAAGCAGCATTCAAACAGGGTTCATAGACGCCAACTCCCAAGAAAAACAAGGTGGCGAAGTCACCCTCAACGCCCGCAACGACATCGAAGTAACCCATATCAACACCGAAGGCCTAACAGGCGGAGGAAAGATTGACATTACAGCCGGCGGTAATTTCCGAGCGACAGGCACTTTCACAAACGATAGCAACTGCTTGTCGCAAGCTTGCAGCATTTCCGCATCCACTACTGGTAGCGCTAATGGTGGAGATATCACCATTCGCCACGGTGGCGAAGCCTCGAACACTCTTTTCAGCATCGGGCCAGACTATAACAGAGTCAACGGTACTGCTGGCAGCATTGCCACCGGCGGTCCAAAGAAGGAAAATGTGATTACACAGGGAAGTTATTTCAGCCCCGATCCTCAGATAGTACAGCCGACCCAAATTAACATTACGGCTTCTTCAGTATCGCCAGCGCCCGCACCAGCGCCCGCACCAGCGCCCACACCAGCGCCCGCACCAGCGCCCACACCAGCGCCCGCACCAGCGCCCACACCAGCGCCCGCACCAGCGCCCGCACCAGCGCCCACACCCGCGCCCGCACCCGCACCAGCGCCCGCACCAGCGCCCGCACCAGCGCCCGCACCAGCACCAGCGCCCACACCAGCACCAGCGCCCACACCAGTACCAGCACCCGCACCAGCACCTGAACCCGCACCAGCACCCGCACCAGCGCCCGCACCAGCACCAGCACCTGAACCCGCACCAGCACCAGCACCTGAACCCGCACCTGAACCCGCACCCGCACCCGCACCAGCGCCCACACCAGCGCCCGCACCAGCACCCGCACCAGTACCAGCACCCGCACCAGTACCAGCACCCGCACCAGTACCAGCACCCGCACCAGTACCCGCACCCGCGCCAGTACCCGCACCCGCACCAGCACCGGCACCAGCACCCGCCCCCGCCCCAGCACCCGCGCCGACTCCCCCACAAGCATTCCTACCAACTCCAGCACCAGCACCAGCACCGGCACCAGCACCAGCGCCCGCACCCGCACCCGCACCCGCACCAGCGCCTGCTCCTGTACCAGCGCCTGCTCCTGTACCAGCGCCTGCTCCTGTACCAGCGCCCGCACCAGCGCCCGCTCCTGTACCAGCGCCCGCACCAGCACCAGCGCCCGCACCAGCACCAGCACCAGCACCAGCGCCCGCACCAGCGCCGACTCCCCCGCGATCATCCCTACCAACTCCAGCACCAGCGCCAGCGCCAGCACCAACAATTACTCAAAATCCAGTGGTTGCGCCTGCTGCTGCGCCCAGAAATCTCGCACCGATACCGACACCGGAGCTCGCAGCCAACCAGCCACCCAGCACAAATCCTTTATTTTCGCCCAGCTTGCAAGAGCAAAACCAGATATCTAATTCCTTGCAACAGCGCATTTCACCTCCCGCGTTTGGGAATCTTGACGCTTCCAAGTTGCCAACCGACCTCGGCGCCGTTATTTTTCCCGTCGAGGGTAGATTCACCAGGGAGTTTGTCGATTACCTAAATTTGCCATCAACAAATACGATCGCCACCCTAGAAGATGCCCAAAATACCCTTCGCAGTGTCCAACAAGCCACAGGCATCAAACCAGCTCTCATTTATATCAGCTTTGTACCCAGGGGTTCTACAGTTGATCGGCCTTACAGCAGTTCGTCCATCTTGCGTGTAGAACAGCAAATTCAAGCCTCTGACGAACTGGAAATGATTGTGATCACCCCGGAAGGTGTGCCCGTTCGCCAGCGCATCCCTGGAACCTCTCGCGCCCAGGTAATGGAAGCTGTTCGGAAATTTCGCGATGAACTGACTAATCCGGTAAAGCGCAAGACTACAAGTTATTTGCCCTTGGCTCAGCAACTTTACCAGTGGATGGTAGCGCCACTCGAAGCAGAACTGCAAGCCAAAGGAATTGAGAATTTATCTTTTATCTCAGATATGGGGTTGCGATCGATACCGATGGGTGCGCTGCACGACGGTAAAGGCTTTCTGGTAGAGCGTTACAGTGTTGGATCGATGCCGAGTCTGAGTTTGACAGATACCAGCGCCACCAATTTCAAAAATACCCAAGTTCTGGCAATGGGGGCGTCGCAATTTGCAGATATGAGTCCTTTGCCCGCGGCGGAAATAGAAGTATCGACCATCACCCCGCAGCAGTGGCCGGGCAAGTCTTTCTTGAATGAAGCTTTTACCCTGGCTAATTTGAAATCGCAGCGCCAGCAGTATCCTTTTGGGATGATTCACTTGGCTACTCACGCCGAATTTCGATCGGGAGACCCCAGCCAATCCTTTATTCAGTTGTGGGATACTAAACTGCGTTTAAATCAGTTACGACAAATGGGATGGCACAGCCCGCAAGTGGAAATGTTAGTTTTGAGCGCTTGCAGGACTGCTGTGGGCGATCGAGAGGCCGAGTTAGGCTTTGGCGGGTTAGCCGTGCAAGCCGGGGTTAAATCGGCTATGGCGACTCTTTGGTATGTCAGCGACGAGGGCAGTTTAGGATTGATGGCGGAGTTTTACGGGCAGTTAAAAACTGCTCCGATTAAAGCAGAAGCACTCCGGCAAGCGCAATTAGCGATGTTGCGCCAAGAGGTGCGAATTGAAGGGGGGATGCTGCACACTTCTGTTGGCAATCTGCCACTACCCCCGGAATTGGCAAACGTGGGGAGTCAGAATTTTTCTCATCCTTATTATTGGTCTGCTTTTAGAATGATTGGTAATCCTTGGTAATGAGGTTTGTTTTAGTCGATCGATTGTTGGCTAATTGTGCGAGAGTTCGATCGGCGGCGTTGGGGAATATGGGTATAATCGATCGCAATTTAGAGCGCTCTTTCGGCGTTTGTGCGATCGTTTCATACCTGTATTCAGGAACGCCGCAGGATACACTGCAATTATGAATTTTCAGCTTTATTCAACAAAAATTCGACAGTATAATTGGTATCTGCCGTTAAATTTTATTTGTTGGCTTACCACTCAGTAAAGGTTTATTTATCTATAATTATTCAGAGTTTGTCTAATTTTTAAACTTGCGATATTAGTTAGTTGATATAGAAGAGGCGATCGCCGCTATTCCAATAGCTCTCGGTTAAACACAAAATTGAAGGATTTAAATTCCTCAAATACTTGTCAACTCGTTAGCGTGAACCCGGGCTAATTTCCTTAACGGAGAGGTATGGATACCTTATAAGTTGAAGTCACAAGAATCGAATTTAGAAGTTAGCAAACGATTGAGGCAATTATCTATTGCTTTAAAAAGAAGTCGTTCGCCGGAGGTACTGTGAGGGACTGAAACTACAGGAAAATAGACCTTTTGCAAAAGTCCTTTGAATGAAATTTTAGGACGGGCTCTCCGGCCCATCCCACAAAAATCATCTTTCTTGTGGAATGGGCCGGAGAGCCCGTCTTAGCTATTTTTTGCAAGAGGTCTAATTTAACATAAGTCTGTGGGTACGATCGCCCAAAACATCTTCCACCATCATCAATCCGCTTCTAATCCGCCGGAAGAATGCCCGATCGCACCCTTAACATCCTCTCAGCAACGGTGGATACACCAAAAGAACCCTAAAACCCAGGAATTAGAGGGGGAGTACGTTTGATGTGTTTGTGCGCGTAAATGGCGAGATCGCCCCCTCAAATGCAATTCCTAACCTCGTATCACTCTCCCTGTGGCAAATTCTCCAGCCAAACCTCTAAATCCTCGATCGACTGAAAATCTAACAATTCCTCTGCTAGAGTTTCAATTTGCTCGAGCGACAAATCAGCAATTCTAGTGGTGATAGATTCCGGTAATGTTCCAACTCGCCGATTTAACAGACGGCGATTTAACAGACGTAAAATCAAGGCTCTTCCTTCTTGTTCGCGGCCTTGCACAATGCCTTGCACAATGCCTTGTTCAATGCCTTGTTCAATGCCTTGCTCAATGCCTTCTTCCTTTGCTTCGCGATAAAACCGAGTTTCCTCAAGCGTAATCCCTAACATCGCCTCTGCCTCCCTTCGGTTCAAATTTGTAAACTTGTAAACCAGTATCGTCGTCAGCATCTCTATTATGGCGCGACTCGCTGCCTCAGATTCCTCCCGCTGCGATCGCGCCAACAACAATCGTGCCCCTTCCGGCGTACTCGCTTCGTCGATAGTCGTCAACGCCATCAGCGCCACCCCCAGCGGCAACTGTTCAATCTCCCCCAACTCATCCAAATATACCCGATGCACCTGATTGCAGTTCAAGAGCGATCGATACGGATGTGTTTCTGATTGTTCAGTCGATCGAGTAGGATAAATTACCACCGCTTGCCAATCTGTAAATCGCTGACGGTTGCGATAAAAATACAAAAACGACTCACCAAACAATCGCTCATACAACAATTCATCCCGCTGAAACTGCACCTCACAGAAATATACAACTCCAGGCTCAGCATCCGGCGGCAAAAACACCCCATCAATTTCAAACTTCGGTTCCTTCACAGCAACCGAGTCAAATCGATACTGTTCCGCATTCGATGGTGACTCTTCCAATAGCTCAAACAGCAGCGTCGGAGCTTCTTGAAATAACTTGTAAAATATTGAATCTCGACGCATTAACCCAACATCTCCTCTAACCTATGCAACTGCTCGAACCGTCAGTCGATTTGAGATTTGAGATTTTAGATTTTAGAATTGACTCGCCTTGATAAATCTGGGAGGTTGAGCTTTATTCTAAAATTTGGGGAGTATCCACAACGATTGTACGTGGCACGATACCCGTTTTTTTGCTGGTTGCAAAAACAGCAAATGGGTAATCAGCTCAATCAATTCTAAAGGATTCCAGATAGCCCCTGATCAAAAAACATCCTATATTTTCAGTCCTAGACGCACTCCCGACAAAGAAACCGGGTTTTTTACTTAATCTTCGAGTACGAACGAAGGATTTTCCTAAAAAAACCCGGTTTCTGGCCCCCCGTGCGTAAGTCCTAATTTTGTTAATGGGCGATCGAATTTCGCCCATCAGCATTCCGTGTTTCCTTACTTGGAACTCGTCCAACCTCAAGCCCTCAGCCAGAATCAACAAGCGTGACTTGACGGGGTGACACTCGTCTGGTGGGTCAATAGTAGCTTGTTTGATGCGTCCGCGCGATCGCCCACTCCGACCTCAACAACCGCCAACCACTCATAATTGCCACAAAAATTCAAAATCCCAAACCCAAAACTGCCCAACCCCAGTACGATCGATCTAGTTAGCAAAAATAAGTAAAAACACTACCGGAGTAATTTTTATGGATCTGGTCGTACTCCAGAACTGGCTGGACAACATCTCCTTTGCCGTTTTGTTCTCCACAATGCTCATTTACTGGGTTGGCGCAGCATTCCCCGGCATTCCCTACCTGTCGGCCCTAGGAACCGCAGGAATGGCCGTCGCCAACCTATCCATCGCCGCTTTACTCGGTTCTCGATGGATAGAAGCCGGCTACTTCCCCTTAAGCAATCTCTACGAATCCCTATTTTTCCTAGTTTGGGGAATCACCGCCATCCACCTAGTCGCGGAAAACATGAGTCGTTCCCGCTTAGTAGGAGTAGCCACATCCCCCGTAGCAATGGCAATATCCGCCTTTGCAGCCCTGACTCTGCCCGCAACCATGCAGTCTGCAGAGCCCCTAGTACCCGCCCTCAAATCAAACTGGCTGATGATGCACGTTAGCGTCATGATGCTCAGTTACTCAACTTTAATGGTAGGAGCGCTACTGGCGATCGCCTTTTTAATCGTCACCCGCGGCCAAAAAATCGAACTCACCGGTAGTTCCTTCGGCACCAACAGCAACCGCAACGGCAACTACCGCCTCCAACGCCCTCAAAACCCCGAACCTCAAATTGCAGAAACCAGCGCCGACAGCGCGTTAGCTTTCAGCGAACCCTCTTTCAACTCCAACAATAACGGTTCGGCCACCACCGCAGTCCTTGAATTAGCAACCGTTCAAACCGCATCAACCTCCCCAACTCAAACCGCAGAACTTCTCTCGCCCCAGCGATTGAATCTAGCAGAAACTCTTGATAACATTAGCTATCGCATCATCGGTTTAGGATTCCCCTTACTGACAGTTGGCATTATTGCCGGTGCGGTTTGGGCTAACGAAGCTTGGGGATCGTACTGGAGTTGGGACCCGAAAGAAACTTGGGCGCTAATTACTTGGTTGGTATTTGCGGCCTACCTGCACGCCCGCATTACTCGTGGCTGGCAGGGAAGACGCCCAGCAATTTTAGCAGCCACAGGTTTTGTGGTAGTTTGGATTTGCTATCTAGGCGTCAATCTGTTAGGCAAAGGTTTACATTCCTACGGTTGGTTTTTCTAATTCCTAATCCACCAATGGGCCAAAGAAGCACAGGATAAGTCAAAGAATCGGGATTAATATCATCTCCGGTTGTAGGGTGGGCAATTCCCACCTTACTCAACCAGCGAGATTCTAATAATTAACTCCCTCTTCCTTCTTCCCTTTTTTTACCCGATCAGCTTCGCCGAAGACCTTTCTTCCTTCTTATAACTTCGGTCTTCCTCACATCCGTTACATCCGTTGCATCCGTTACAAAATCCGTTGCCGAACTTCCTTCATTAAAATAAGGACAATTAATATGGACGAATCGCCAATATTTCCCCAAGAAGACGATGTTGTGTCTGCCCCTACCAGCGCTTTGATGTATCAATGTACATTCAAAGTCAGCGAATTTATGGCCATTATGCAGTCAAAATTGGTAGACGAAAAATTATTTTCAGACGGTCTGGATTGCGAGCTATTAAGTGCTGGCAAAGACTGGACAAAAGGAAAACTTAGAATGCGTCTGGAGTTCATTCCGCTTGAATCTGAAATCAAAGAACAAAAAGCCCTTCCTGCCGCGGTCGAAAGATCAGACACCGTGCAAAACTACGCCGTAGATAGCTCAAATCAAACCGATATAGATGAGCCATTAAATCAATGTGACTCAACAGAAATAAATAATCATTTTCCTATTTCTAGGTATCCAGACCGCGACCCCCAAAGTATAGGAATGTGGAGCTAGGAAGGCAAAGACTGAGAGATTGGGAGAGGGGGATGGTTCCCCTTCTTTGCTTGCTCAAAATCCATCGGTTAAATCCCGGATACTGCTCATTTTCTAACTTCCTTATTTTTGCTTAATGAAAAACTGCTCTCATGGCTGAATCTTCCAATTGGACGCACCTGCACGCTCAAGTTCACAGGACGCTGCTGTACCGACAAATATTGCCATCAAATCAGCGATTGCTAGTAGCAGTATCGGGCGGACAAGATTCTCTGTGTTTAATTAAATTACTGCTAGATTTGCAGCCAAAATGGGGCTGGAATCTAGGGATTGCTCACTGCGATCACCGTTGGCGTTCTGACTCGGAAGCCTCGGCCAATCATGTAGAACAATTAGCTAAAAACTGGGGAATATCCTATTATTTGGAAACAGCCTCGGACATTTCCAAAACAGAAGCAGCGGCCAGAAAGTGGCGATATCAAGCTTTAACTGAAATTGCGATCGCCCACAACTACCCCTACATTGTTACAGGCCACACAGCCAGCGATCGCGCCGAAACACTCCTCTACAACCTGATTCGCGGCAGTGGCGCCGACGGACTTTCCGCCCTCACCTGGACACGACCCCTGCTCGATTTTCGATTGCCGATTGCCGATTTTAGATTGGGGAATTCCAGCGAAAATCCCAACTCCCAAATACCTGCCGATTTTACATTGGAAAATCAGGATGAAAATTCCCCATCGAAAATCCAAAATCTAAAATCTAAAATCTATTTAGTTCGTCCCTTGCTGGAAATAACTCGATCGCAAACAGGTCAATTTTGTCAAGAGCAAAAACTACCCATTTGGGAAGATTCCACAAATCAAGACTTGCAATATACACGCAACCGGATTCGATCGGAATTATTGCCTTATTTGGAAACTCATTTCAACCCAAAAGCCCAACAAGCGCTAGCTCAAACAGCCGAACTCCTCCGCGCCGACGTAGAATATCTCGAACTTGCAGCCAGCGACTTGCTACAGCGAGCAATGTCTGCAATTGCAGACAGCCCGCAGGTGAATTTTAAACTTCCCGTCAAGTTAAATCGCCCGATTTTGCGCGAAGCAGCCCTGGCATTGCAGCGACGGGCAATGCGGCAACTACTGCAACAAATATTGCCCTCGGCGCCCAGTTTTGAAAGCGTAGAAAAACTAACCAGCTTAATCGTAGCGCCCAACCGATCGCAAACCGATCCATTTCCTGGAGGAGCGATCGGTCGAGTCGAACACCCTGCGATAATTTTACATATTAAATTTTAAGCTGTGATCAAAGCCGAAAGGACTTGCCGCAAATCGGAAACTACCCGATCTTGCTCCTCTCCTGTCTGCTGCACGCGATCGAGTTCCCCCGCCGCCGCTTCGAGCTTTTGTCGTAGCGCATTCAAATTGTCCTGCACCGGCTGCAACATTTCTTGATAAACATTCACCCTGCCCCAGAGTTGCGCCACTGCACCTTTCTGGTTGAACAAATTCTGCTCTAACTGCTTGAGTTCGTAGCGTTTCGCCTCACTTTCCCCATTTTGGCGGTTGACATTTGCCTCAATTTGGGATATGGCTTCCCGCACCTGCTGAATTTCGTTTTCCAGTCTTTGCAATTCTTGGCTTTGCTGCTCCCGCTGAGTATTGAGCTGTGCGACAATAGGCCCCAAATCAATATCTCCTCGCTCTTGTTTGGGAGCATTAGCAGTACCCAGCCGCCGCCACAGCACCGCCTGATGCTGCTTTAAAACATCTTCCCGTTCCTGCAACCGGAGGCGCTGTCCCACCAGAGTTTCGTTTAACATCTGATAACTTTCGAGTTCATCTGCCATTTCATTTTCCAAAGCCATGCGATCGTACTCGGAAGCCGCTTGAATTTTCTCTTGCAGCTCCTCGATTGTCTCCCGCTGCAGAGTCAACTCCTCCTCTTGATCGTTAACAAACCGGAACACCTTTTCCAAATCCTGTTGCAGGTGTTGCACCAGCCCCTGTAACTCGTCAACAGGCATCTTCTCCAAAGCTGACACATCTACTTTTTGCTCCGTACCCGCAGCACCCGAAGCAGATGCGAGCCTGGAAACTTGCTGGTAAATATCCTCAACAGCCCGCACCTGCAAAGACACAGACCGAGCCTGATCCTGCTTAGCGCTGAGGGTACTTTGCTGCCCTTTAAGCTCCGCCCGAGCCCCGGCCAAAGCTTCTTGAGATTGGTACCACTCTTGCCAGCGGTTTTGGAGGCTCTGATTTTGTCGATCGACCTCTTCTTGTTGCTGTTGAGCTATGCTTTGTTTTTGCTCCAACTGCTGCCAGTGCTGATCCAGAATTGCCTGTTGAGCGCCCACGGCACTAAAAGACTGATTCAGTTGTTCCCGCACCCCGTGGGCAGAAGCAATTGCCCCTCCCAGCTTCTGCATCAACTCCTGAATCCTCTGCGTCTGCTGCTCATCAACTACTGCCCCCTGCGGAACCTCAGACTGCTGCTGGGCCACCCGTTGCTGCTCGCCCCGCAACTGTTCCCAAGCCGTCTCAATTTCCACACGACTGCGATCGACTTCCTCTCGCAGTCGGTTAGCTTCATCTCTAGTATTTTCAATTTCTGAGCGCTGAGCCTCCAGCCGCTCCAACTCCTCTTCCATTTGAGCCAACTGCTCTTCGCGGGCTTGCATTTCCATTTCCCGGCGATTGAGTTCCTGACTCGAAAACGTCAGAGAAGCCTTCCACTGTTCAATTTCCTCTTCCTTATCCTTAAACTTGTCCTGCAATCGCGAGAAATTTTGCAGAATGCTCACCAACTGGCGGGCCGCCTCCTGAATCCGCTGCACTTGCTTGCTAGCGCTCAACTCAACCAGCACCAGCGTGCCGTCGTTAAACTTATTAGCTTCCTCAACTGGGATCGCGTCATCACCTGGTACGGCGCTCCAGTTATGTTCGCCCCGCTGACAAGCTAGCAGTTTCAGTTCAGCCTTACCGCCACCGAGACCAAAGCCGCTTCTCTGTTTTTGTACTTCCGCTAGATACAGCACACTAATAGTCCTCTGCTTCGTAAAACCTATCCCAACTTACTTTAAGTTACTTAAAGGCCTAAAAGATAAGTGGTGTTTACTTCCTACGCTGTTGGGTAGACGGCTAATTCCAACATAAGTAGGCTATCCCCCTTAAGCCAAAGGTTCTTGGCTAAACATAACACTGCGTGTGATCTTTAGTCAACTTACCTAAAGTAAACAAGTATAGACAAGTAAGGATAACTTTTTGCCAATAAAGTCTTACTTTTTGGTGTCGTTTGCCCAATCGGGGGATAGCATTTTTTTCTAACTTTTCTTCAGCACTCACGCATAGCACGTTCTCACGGGAGAACTTCCAGAAAGTACGGCCGCCGCCAGTTGTCTGGAGGAATGAGAGAGCAGTACGAATGCCGCTTGATTAAAGACTAGCTCTCACTGCGGAGACTGCCATAGACCAAACCTGAAAAAGGTCAGTCCTTGAACCTCCCCACATCTAAAGCCGGAGGATTCTTGCCCACCTTCTAGACGACAACGGGACATTCAAATATCCCTCTACTCACTCAAAGAACTTTACTGATCCCGGAGCGCATACTTGCTGAGTCCTTCATATTTTTAAGGTTGAACGTGACCTATGCTGCAATTATTTGCCCTTTAACTATTCCGAATTAATCGGATTAGTGCGTTACCGGGGTTGCTCACCCTCTAGGATATTTCAATGGGTTGAAAGTTATTCTTACTCTGGCGAATTGCTCTGTACCAATTATACCACTCTGGTTTTAGCAACACAATCGTTTCACGAGACTTACAAGTCCCTACCGACTGATCCCCAAGTCTAAATCCCCATGTCGTTAGCCCAGGGCTTGCCTCTGGCGTTTCGATCCAAAACTTTCTATTGATTTTACAACGCTTTAGTTATGGGTCGATCGTGAAAAAAGCCGTTGCTGCCCCCAAGCTGGTGCCTGGCTCCGGCGGACTAGGGATTTGAACCGCGCTGCCTTAGAATAAGGTAATGACGGGAGCCTATGACGATCGCCGCGGGCGAGCAAAAAGGTCGATCGGCACTGAGGGTTTTCCTGACAATTGCCAAAAAAGGTTCATTTTGACTGCACCTGATTTTAGGGCTGTGGCAAACCCAAAAAACCTCGATCGCAACTCATCCAACCCAACAGACTAGCCTCAAGTTCCCATCGGGGCTTGATCGGCACTTGCTGCTGGTAGCAGCGGTAAAACGAGAGAATCCTCGGTATTTTGAAGTTGACCTACGCCAAGATGTGCTGGATAAACTGACGGCATACTCAGCCAAAAACTTCAAAACTTTGGCTATCGAAGACTTGAACCAGTCGGGAAGGCCAGCGTTGCATACTCGAAACACCCGTGCAATCGTGCGAAGTGGATTCTACGAGTTTAGGCAGCAGTGGGAATACTCAGGTGAAACTCTACACTTAGAGAATGTCGCGACTTTCGCGGTTTCAGCTTGTGGACTGGTAGTGCGGCCGAGGAGCCGCAGCAAGTATCGCCCTTTCGTCAATTCCCAATTGTGAGATCAGCATCAGCGCGTAAATTATTGACGGAAACTAAAGTCAATCTTTTCGCCAGCACACAGTCTTTCCGATCTCAGACACCAACGGTTTTAAGGAGGATACTTTAGCTGCATGCAGGGAAATTTGAGTGAAATAGACATCCGCAGCATCCTGCAATTGATTGAGTTAGGTCAGCGAACCGGAGAACTGTTCGTAGAGGCCTACACCTCCACCGGCAGCAGCACGGGTACTCAACCTACCCCGCGCTCCCTTGCAGGACAATCCTGGTATGTCTTCTGCTTCAACGGTCAGATTATTTACGCTACCCAGAGTGCGGGCAGTTTGTTTCGCTTGCGCGACTACCTGCGCCGCTACAAAGCAGATACCGCCCTCGACAAAATCCAAGTTCCCTATATGGCATCTACCAATGCCCCAGAATACGGCTACCTATGGGCCCTGCTAGAAAACCACATCCTCACCCCAGCTCAAGGGCGCAACATCATCCAGAGCATGATCCACGAAACCCTATTTGACTTGCTCAGTCTCCACCAGGGTTCCTTCACTTTTGAAATGGGCCCAGCTTTGGCTCCTCAACTGACCAGCTTAGAAATTAGCTCCCTGCTGGCCAAGATTGTCAAACAGGTGCAGCAGTGGAAGCAGTTTCACCCTCACATTCAGTCGCCCAACCAATGCCCGGTGATTTCAGACCCCTCCGAGCTGCGAGTCGCGCTGCCTGTCAATACCTTTAATACTCTCCGACGCTGGGCCGATGGGCACACTTCGATCCGCCAAATGGCGCGCTACCTCAACCGAGACGTGCTCACTGTCGCTAAGGCGATTTACCCCTTTGTGCAGCAGGGATTGGTGCAAGTATTTTACGAACCCTCTGTTGCCCCGGCCAACAATAAAAAAGAATGGTCGTCCCCAGAAACCAAGGTTCCGAGAGTTGTCTGTATTGACGACGACAATACTATTCGCAAAACAGTCGAGTCAATTTTAAATGAACACGGTTACGAAGCTACTACGATCGGCAATCCCCTCCAAGCCCTGAGTTTGGTGTTTCCACTCAAACCCGATTTAATTCTGTGTGATATCGCCATGCCAGAACTCGACGGCTACGAAATTTGCGCTATGCTGCGTAGTTCTAGCGCTTTCCGGCAGACGCCGATCGTGATGCTGACGGGGATCGACGGATTTATCGACCGCGTTAAAGCCCGCATGGCCGGAGCTACAGACTTTTACACCAAACCTTTTGGTGAAAGCGAGTTATTGATGCTGGTAGAAAAATATGTGGGCCCGGGCTACCCTCGGCTCAATCTCTCGGAAAGATTATTAGACCGATCGCCAGAAGACCAATTAGAAGAAAAATAACTTTCGCACCGATGGCAGGATGGGAGCTTTTTTGTACCTGCGGTTAGCTCAAGTCTCGGCCACCACAAAGAGAAAGCTGGGGGTACTATTGGCGATCGCACCATAAACTAGAATGTATTAATCCGCGCGCTGGCATAAGGGCGTCGGTAAAACTCTGTTCAATTTCTAGACCCAAGTGGGTCTAACACGCTCAAAGTGCAAATATAATATACTTGTTCTCCACTTGTAGCCGCTCCGAAAAACTGATGTACAGAGCTACTTATTGCTAGGTATTTCTGTACAAAGTCAGAGAGTGCAATTGTCAGTCTTAAGTGACTCCGTTTATGATTGTCGCGACACCAGCCATGTCAACAACTCCTCGCTAATCCGAGTATCGGTTTAGCATTCATCGCAGAAATTACCCAGAGTTTTACCAATGGAGACGGCGGTGGGATTACAAAGTGAAGCTTTAGGGGTTTCAAATTAATTGTTCGTACTCTATTTGAGCTAATTTGTAAGCATTGGTCGCGCGAATTTATTGATGGCAGTCAATTATTGACGGAGCAAATTTATTGCCAAGTACCTCCGGCAGTAGCGCCATTCACCCCTTGGCTGTGTCAAGCTTGGCTGTGTCAAGTTTCGACGATCGAAGTTTCGATCGGGTTCTTCTTGGCCGGAAACCTCAACAATTTGCTAGAAATGCAGGTGTCAGAATTATGATTAGCGGTAGCCCAGACTTTATATTACCAGGACTAGGCGTAGATCCGGCTCCGGAATTCCAAGAACTAGAAACTCCCGAAGGCGAGCTGCACCTGCGGTTCTACGTTCCTTCGGGGAACGAGTTCGCTCTGCCGGCGACAGGGATTAGAGAGGTACTATCCCCTTCCCCAGACCGCATGACCCCGATCCCCAACGTTTCCTCTTTGCTTTTAGGTACGCTAAATATGAGAGGACGAGTGATTTGGGTGGCAGACCTGGGTCAATTTCTGGGAGACCAAACACCTCTGAACACAGATAGACCCGAAATCCCGATCGTGGCTGTGGAAGACCAAGACACGATTTTGGGGCTGGCAGTCGATCGAATTGTGGGGATGGACTGGCTCGACGTAGAGCAACTGCACTCTCAGAACAATGCACCAGACGGCATGATTCCATTTCTGAGGGGAGAATGGATGTTAGGTGCACCAGCTCAGAAAGTGCTCCGACTGCTAGATCAAGTGAAAATTCTGCGCTCGGCGCGGTGGGCAGCGTGAAATCGATTTTAGATTTGCGATTTGCGATTTTCGATTGAGGTCTAACCATCAACAGTCACACGACTTGAGGCGCGCATCTAAACATTCAATTCAAGATAAAAATCAAAAATCTCAAATCTAAAATCTAAAATCCAAAGAGGGCGGCAAATGGCAACAAGTACCAACTTTCAGCAGGACTACCAACGGGCAGAAGCGGCCTACATGGATGGCAATTATTCAGAAGCCGCAGCCCTAGTTTATCAATTAGTCGAAGATTTTCCCGAAGACCCCAGCGCTCGCCTGCTGTGCGGACACATTTACTGCTACGGACTGCAACAGTATGAGGTGGCGCGGGAACAGTACACGGTTGTGCTAGGCCTGAGTGATGACCAGAGTTTGGTGGAACACGCTCACAGCGGAATTACCTACACTGACCAATTTTTATCTGGAGAACTACAAACGGAAAATTTCGAGGCTTTGTCTGCTGAAACTGAATTAGAATTCTATCCAGACTTATCTCTTGATGAAGGGTTAGAAGACCCGGATTTGGGACTTTTCCAAGGAAATTCCCCATCCCTTTCCTATAGAAGTCAATCCCCAGACGACATGGAAAACGAGGATTTGGCCGACTTGGGCATGAGTGGCTTGGGGTGGGAACCAGAAGACGACGATCGCCCAGGCTCAGTCCCAGATTTAGCCTCACATTCTAACCCCTTTGGTGGCGACAGCGGCGGAATGGCAGCTTATGCTGAGAACTCCGGCTCCCTAGACATAGACGAATTTGCCGACTCGGACTTTGGAGACCCTTTTGCCTTAGATGATGGAGGGTTTGATGCTGCTGACGTGTCTAGCAGCAAAGTGTCTGGTTCAAGCGCACCTTACTCAGGAGATTCGTTTTCAGAAGCTCCGACTCAGATGCTCAACGGTCAAAGTTTTGCCTCTTCAGAAGTCGGGAATTCCTTCGACTCGAACCAACTAGACTCCCCCATCGCGCCCTCGGACAATTTTGGCGAACCTTTTGCTGCGCTCGATTTGCCAGACGAATTCGACGATAACTCCGACTACGACTACCAATCCCCGCCCCAGAGTGGTCAAAATTACGGTCATAACGCACCTGATGCCGAAGAGGAAGACCCTTTTGCCGAGGCGATGCCCTCGTCGGGTTTCGGGTCTTCTCGACCTCAAAACAAACAGCCGAATAACGGGTCGGACTACTCGTCAAACTATTCGCTGGCGGAAGACGAAACGCTGTTGATGGGAGGTGCTGTCCCCAACTCTCAAAGTCAAAGGTCGAGCCGGGGGCAATTTAATTCAGTCGATCGAGCTTCCGCCAACAGCAACGGTTACAGCGACTCGGAACCCCCGGCATTTAGCTCTAGAGACAACTTCGAGTTAGATGCTTTTGAAGACGACGCTTTTAGCGATTCTTTCTCTTTCGACGAAAACGAACAAGCGACAGCTTTCGGGGCGTCCGACAAGAACAACAGCGCCTGGTCGTCAAAAACAGGGAACGGTCAAGAACACAGCGACTTTTTAGACGAATTTGACGAATTTGACGATTTGGGCAATTTGCCGGACTTTGATATCTCAGAAGATGCCACCAGTTCGATCTTGACTAGAGGTAACACCAATTTCGGCAACTCGACCAGCGGCATGATGGGAACGACGGGCAGCAGCCTGGACTTTGACAACAGCGATGGCTCAGCAATTCGGGATGACGAAATATTTAGCATAAGCGGCCCGGCTGATGCGTCTGTGTCGAGTTTTTCTCCCACCGAAACAGAAGCGGTCGATACTTCGGTAACAGTAGAACAGGGGGGACTGGCTTTCTTGGAAAATGCCCCTTTGTTTACAAAACAGTTGTACACGGCAATCGGGGCGGGACTGGTTTCTCTGGTAGCTGTGGCTTTCGTCACCAACATTGCCTCCTATCAAGCTCTGCGGCAAGACAAACCGGAGGCGATCGTTTACCTGCGCCAAACAGGCTGGGTAATGACCGCAGCCGCAGGCTTTACCAGTTTTTTAACTTCTTGGGGCATCGGCCAGTTGATCGCCAAGCAGGTACGCAAGTCGTCGGACAATTTGCAAGCTCAGTTCGATGCCGTATCTCAAGGAACTTTGGACGCTCGCGCTACGGTTTACTCGGAAGATGAATTTGGCAAAATGGCTGCTAAATTCAACCACATGGCGAAGGTCATCCAAACCACGATTAGCGATACCAGGCGCAAGTCTGACGAGCAGGAACAGGCAAAAGAAGACTTGCAGCGCCAAGTGATTCGCTTGCTAGATGACGTGGAAGGAGCGGCCCGGGGTGACTTGACGGTGACTGCAGAAGTGACCGCAGACGTTTTGGGCGCTGTTGCTGACTCGTTTAACTTGACAATTCAAAATCTGCGCGAAATCGTCCATCAGGTGAAGCAGGCGGCTCGGGAGGTCAGCAAAGGCGCTACAGATAGTGCCAAGTTTGCGGGCGATTTGTCTTCCGACGCGCTGCGGCAAGCTGAGGAACTGGCGGCAACGCTGAATTCCGTGCAAGTCCTCACCGATGCGATTCAGCGGGTCGCAGAGAGCGCTAGAGAGGCGGAAGAAGTGGCGCGGGGCGCGGCGGCAACGGCTCTGAAAGGGGGCGAGGCTGTGGAGCGGACGGTGGCCGGGATTTTGGAAATTCGAGAAACTGTAGCAGAAACCACGAGAAAAGTCAAGAGGTTGGCGGAAGCTTCTCAAGAAATTTCTAAGATTGTGGCTTTAATCGCTACTATTGCCTCCCGGACGAATTTGTTGGCCCTCAACGCCAGTATTGAGGCGGCGAGAGCTGGGGAAGCGGGCAGGGGTTTCGCGATCGTGGCAGACGAGGTGCGACAATTGGCAGACCGATCGGCGAAGTCTTTGAAAGAAATCGAACAGATCGTGATGCAAATTCAAAGCGAAACCGGCGCGGTAATGACGGCGATGGAAGAAGGGACGCAGCAAGTTATTGAGGGGACAAAATTGGCAGAACAGGCGAAGCGATCGCTTGAAGATATCATTCAAGTTACTAATCGAATTGACGTGCTAGTGCGATCGATTACTGCCGACACTGTAGAGCAAAACGAAACAGCTCGCGCCGTAGCTTCTGTGATGCAAGCAGTCGAGCTGACCGCTCAGGAAACCTCCCAAGAAGCGCAGCGAGTTTCTGGTGCTTTGCAAAACTTGGTGGGCGTTGCTCGCGACCTTTTGACATCGGTGGAAAGATTCCGAGTAGAAACAGCAGAAAGACAATAATCAATTGTCTCATGCTTTTTTTGCGGGCTGATTTACAAGCACGTTAGTGTGGCAATAATGGCATACAAAAAGCAACCTCGCAGTCTTGAAACCCCTGCGGGGATGCCAATTCAACACCTAAAGGAAGTAGGAGTTGCACAGATGGACGATAACATAGTAGAGGTAATACCGGGCATCTTTGGTGAAGTTCAGCCGACGGGCTGTATTATCTCTACCCTAACCAAATCTAGCAGTGGCTATGCAAACAAAAGACTTCGCATTAACGGTGAATGGAAAACGTTTACTGTCCACCGTTTAGTATTAGAAAATATCTTAGGTCGTCCGATTAGACCGGAATACTTTGCTTGCCATACTTGCGATGTCCGCAACTGCATTAATCCTAACCATTTGTGGGAAGGTTCTCGGCTGGAAAATTCTCAAGATAGGTTTAAAAAAGGACGTATTAAAGATGTGGGAAGTACATCGGCGCCGAAACCTCAAAAACAAGTGCGAGGCATAGAAGTAATTCCAGGTATTCGCGCTGAAATACAGCCGAACGGCTGCATGATTTGTACGTTGGCTAAAAGAAGTGATGGTTACTCGGTGAAAACTATTAAGATTAACGGGAAAAATCAAAGTTTCTATCCCCACAGACTTGTACTGGAACACAAACTGGGAAGGCCTGTTAAACCCGGTTATTTTGCGTGTCACAGTTGCGACGATCGCGGTTGTGTCAATCCCGACCATTTGTGGGAAGGAACCCCCGCCGATAACTCCCGCGATGCTATAGAAAAAAACCGCTTTCCTTTCGTTCCCGGCAAGATATCTGTCCACCGCAAACTCCAACCCGAACAGGTGCGAAAGATTCGCTATCTTTTAAGTGAGGGCATATCGAAAAGAAAAATAGCCAGGACATTTGCCATATCTCGCAGTCAGATTATTCTCTTGGCAAGGGGCGAGATATACAGAGACATTCTCTAGAACTACTAACATAGACCCAATACAATAACGATTAAAATCAGGAATAAAACTATGCTACCGGAGCAACAACAGAGGATAATGGGCTACTTTATTGAGGAGGCAAAAGACCACCTCAATACGATCGAGCAAGGCTTGCTGAATCTGCAAACCACGATCGAAGACCCAGAACTGGTCAACGAAGTATTTAGGGCCGCTCACTCTGTCAAAGGAGGAGCAGCAATGCTGGGGCTGACCAGCATTCAGCAAACAGCTCACCGACTAGAAGATAGTTTTAAAGTATTAAAAGAGTGCAGCGTTAAAGTAGACCAACAGCTAGAGTCCCTGTTTCTGCGAATTTTTGACACATTGCAAGGGCTGTTAGAGCAACTGTCGGGGCCTTTTGGACTGACAGAAGAATTGGGAGAACAGATGGTTCGAGAATTAGAACCCGTATTTGAAGAACTTAATGGGCACTTGGGGGGACTCGTTGGACACGGAGAATACCATGCATACGAGAGCAGCGCTCTGGCCGTACCCGAACCAGTGATGGCGGGGATGGGAGTCGGGGCGTTGGCCTCATCAAGGAGTATTCAGGATTCGCGGTCAGTTTACGCACCTGATGCCAGAGCAACAGAAGACAGCGCGCTGCAGCTAGTATTTGACTCGGACGTGCCGGCGAGGATGCGGGAACTCCTACAAGAGTTCAAACAGCCCGAAGGGCCAGAAAGCAGGCGGCAACTCAAGAACATTTGTCGGAACTTGCTCAGGGCGGGGGAAGAATTTGAACTGCCCTGCTGGATAGAATTGATCAAAGCTGTATCCAAGGCGATCGCCAACCCAGACAATACCTACCGTACCTTAGCCCCAACGGTGATCAAAGACATCAAACAAGCGCAAGAACTGGTAATTTCTGGTCTAGAATCGTCGATCGCACCAAGCGCAAAACTTCTGGCGCTACAGCCGGCTGTTTTAGTTCCAGAAACGGATTTTGAAGATTTGCTGGCCTTCGCTCAACCGAGTAAATCCGGGAAAAATGTGGTTTCTGTTGAGGATGAGGCCTGGGATCTGGTGGGTTCGGGCGATGCCCCGGATGGATTGAACAAGTTGCTGCCGACTATTTCTGGGCTGAGTATAGACGAGCTGTTCGACCAACTCGACAGTGGCGACAGCAACGATCACACTGGCATTCGATCGTCCCAGTTCGACGCGGATTCCGCCTTCGCAGAATCGGATATAGAGACGGGTGCTTTTAGAGGTTCGACCCGCACCGGCCCGGAAGTGGGCGCGGCAGAACTCAACACTTTAGCTGACTTGTTTGACGGCGAGTCCCCGGATCTCGACGGCGCTTGGGAAGAAGAAGAAGACCTCGACTATGCACAGTCTTCTGGGATATCGGCGGGAATGCTGGGGTCCGACGATGACAATTCCGGCGATTTTACTGATTTGTTGTTTGACGAATACGATGCGGAAAGTTCCGAAACGAACACGAAGCCTCCGATTGATGACCTGACGAGTTTGTTTGGGGAGGATTTGCTGTTTGGAGAGGAGGCAGAGGGCTCGGCAGTAGCTGTCGGTCAGAAAAATGCGGGTTCGAGCCAGCGGTTAACTCGCAAACAGGTTAAAACGGGTAACGGTAAGCGCGGTTTGGAGCGGCGAGACGAGACGGTGGCCCCAGCCAGGGGACAAGCTGACGAAGATGCTCTCGGTACGCTTTTGGACGAAGTGGCTGCCCAAACTTCTGCAAGTGGTACGGACAATGCTGATTTCGAGAACTTGTTCGGCGATTTAGGCTTATCTGAGGCAACAGGTGGGCTGGCAGTCTCTTCGGAGTATTCCCTGAAGTCTGAGGCTTTAGACGGAGAATCGAAGAAGCCTGCAGCAGGGGGGGGCAATGATTCAGCGGAGGCCGAAGCGGTTGGTCTGCCTGAAATCGATGATTTCGAGTTGTTCTCTGAGCTTGGCGAGGATTCGGATTTGAGCGAGTTGTTGGGGATTACTTCTAATTTCCTATCTTCAGAAGACGAAGGTGGGGAGAACGGGGGCGATCGAGCTCAAGCTGCAGGCACCGCACAAAATGAGGAAATGGGCAACGTTCTTAACATGACATCAAATTCTGATTTAGATATCTCTGCGAATGAAAACTGGCTAGAAGATGCTTTCGGCATGGAAGACGAGTCTGTGCAATCGCTCAACCTGGAAGTAGACGATACGGATTTAGATGCGCTGTTTGGGGATATGACCTCGGACGCGATTTCTGAGGATGAACAGACTGTGCGGGATCGGCAAGGAGCTGCTACTTCCCGAGAAGCGGCAGATTTGGCTGAGCTGTTCGGTTCTGTACCTACGGGTACCGAGTATGACGGAGAAGCTTCGGGGCAAGCCCGTGGGGGTTGGCAGAATGATGGGGATTCAGAATTGCTGAGTGCGGATGTGGGAGTTGATGAGGGCGACTTGGGGAGTTTGTTCGAGAACAATGGTGCGAATGTTTCCGACCAAGGCTTGACAAATTCGGCAGCGGTTGAACTTGGGGCTTTGTCCGACAAGAGTCCTGAGTCGGAAATTTCAAATGTCGAATCTGATGAGGGCGCAGCTTTCGATTTCTTGGAGGATATGTTTGGGGAAGGCATGGTGCAGCAGGGGGATGCTGGATCGGCGCCAGATGACGGCGCTGCGGATGTGAAGGAGTTGTCTGCCCAACCTGCCGATGGTTTGGCAGGCGGGGTGAGTGCGGATTTGTTTGATCGAGCCGAAACAGATGCCGCCGGGGAGTTTGAGGGCGAAGATGATTTGTTTGATGCCCTGGAAACGGATTTTTCGAGTGTGGATTTAGAGGCACTGCCTGCAGAATCTCTCGATGGTATGTTTGATGGGGATGCTGACTTGCTCTCGGCGATGGAAACCGGGGCTACTCTCAACAACGAAGAGTTGGAGGGTTTTGATGATTTGTTGGATTCGATCGATGCTGAGGTTCTGGTGACTTCGGAACTGACGACGGGCTTTTGGGACGCTGAGGACGAGTCGGCCCAGGCCGATTCCTCGGAGTTGGAAGAGGGGTCGCTGGCAGACTTTTTTGCCGATGCAGAATCGGGCGATGAGGATGCCGAAGGCAATTTTGACGATTTAGAAGCACTGTTAATTGCCGGGGGTGCGGGAGCTGTCATAGCAGCTTCTGGGAACACAAATCAGAGTCCGGTAAATACAGAAGTTTTCTCGGATCTCGAAGAACTCCTCAGCGAGAGCGCAACTATGCCGGAAATTTCTGCACCGGCGACAACTGCTAGTAAAGCTTCGCGCGCTGCTGCCGAGGAGAGCGACGACGAATTTGGCGATTTGGAAAAACTGCTGGAAGATCCCAAGGAGAGCGGCCGCCAAGGGGAAGGCAATATGGGGCCGTCGGCGATCAACAGACCCAGGCGGAATGCTCGCGCGGGCGGGTTCGGCGACCAGACGATGCGGGTGCCCGTCAAGCAACTGGACAACCTCAGCAATTTGATGGGGGAACTGGTTGTGAACCGCAACAGTTTGGAGCAAGACCAAGAACGGATGCGGCAGTTTTTGGACAATTTGCTGCACCAGGTAACGCTGCTGAGCGATGTGAGCCAGCGGACTCAGGATTTCTACGAGCGGAGTCTTTTGGAGATTGCTTTGCTGGCAAACCGGCAGGGACACCGATCGGCCTGGCGCTCTGAGGATTCGGCGCACACCAGGGAAAGTGCCTGGAGACCGGAGGAAATGGACAGGTTTACTCCTTTCCACAGTTTGGCTCAGGAGATTATTGAGCTGATCGTGCGGGTACGGGAGTCGGCGGCGGACATTGAGTTTTTGGTGGATGAGGCTGATCAGGTGACTCGCCAACTGCGGCAAGTCACGACTCAACTGCAAGAAGGTTTAACTCGCGCCCGGATGAAGCCGTTTGCGGAGACGACGGACAGGCTGTTCCGGGCGGTGCGGGAAATCGCGATTAAGTGCGGCAAGCAGGCTCAATTGCAGGTTGAGGGTAAGGATATTTTGATCGACAAGATGATTGTGGATCAACTATATGACCCGATGACTCATTTGGTGAACAATGCGATTACTCACGGGATCGAAGCGCCGGAGGTGCGTCTGGCTGCTGGGAAGCCTGCAGTCGGCAGGATTACGATTCGCGCTTTCCACCAAGGGAACCAAACCGTGGTTTCGGTTTCTGATGACGGGGCCGGAATTGACCCGCAAAGGGTGAAGGCGAAGGCGATTAAGCAGGGTATGCTGACGGCGGCTCAGGCTCAGAGGATGTCTCGCTCGGAAGTTTACGATTTGCTGTTTATGCCGGGTTTCAGCACTCAGGAACAGGCGACGGAGTACGCCGGCCGGGGGGTCGGTATGAATGTGGTGCAGACTTCGTTGCAGGAAATTCGGGGCACTGTGTCGATCGATTCAACGATCGGCAAGGGGACTGTGTTTACCATCCGTTTGCCTCTGGTGTTGAGTATTTCTAAGGCTCTGACTTGCATTAGCGATCGCGCTCGCATTGCTTTCCCGATGGATGGGGTCGAAGATATGATCGATGTGCCTCGCGATCAGGTGACGACGGGGGCGGATGGTTTGCCTTGCATTGAGTGGCGGGGTCAAAGCTTGCCGTTCCGGCCGCTGCGGGATCTGCTGGCTTACAGCCGCCATTTGGGTCGGGGCAGTGTTTACGGGTTTAATACTGACGATGACATGATTTCGGTGATTGTGCTGCGCTCTGCTGGCAATTTCTTGGCGGTGCAGGTGGATCAGGTTTCGACGGAACAGGAAATTGTGATCAAGCCGTTGGAAGGGCCGGTGCCGAAGCCGATCGGGATTGCTGGGGCCACCGTGCTCGGGGACGGTCGGATCGTGGCGATTGCGGATGTTCTGGAGCTGATCGATTTGGCTACGGGAAGGCTGCGGAAGGACACTGGCGGTACGCTTTGGGATGAGGGCGATCGGGCTGCTGCGGAGGCGGAAATCGAGAAGACTGAGCCGACTGTGCTGATTGTGGATGACTCGATTACGGTGCGATCGCTGTTGTCGATTACTTTCGAGAAGTCTGGCTATCGTGTGGAAGAAGCTCGCGACGGTAAGGAAGCTTGGGAAAAGATGAAATCTGGTCTGCCTTGCGATATCGTTTTCTGCGATATTGAAATGCCGAGAATGGACGGTTTGGAACTACTTTCTCGGATGCAGAAGGATGCTGTTTTGTGTGAATTGCCGATCGCGATGCTAACTTCTCGCGGTGCTGACAGACACCGCCAAATGGCTTACAGTTTGGGCGCGAAGGGCTATTTCACTAAGCCTTATTTGGAGGAGCAATTGCTTGATGCTGCTTCTCGGATGTTGAAAGGTGAGGTTGTTGGTGCTCCGGTTGGTGTGTAATGTGTAAATCTGCGGTTAAAAAAGGGAATTTGTTAACCGCAGATGAAAATGGATTAACACAGATAAACGCAGATAATCTCTAATTTATCTGCGTTTATCTGTGTTTATCTGCCTCTATCTGCGGTTGCAAAAGGGGAGTTTCTTAACCGCAGATGAAAAGGGATTGACGCGGATTGACGCAGATTTAGATCGCGGGTTGGGTTTTGGTGGTAGGCTGGGAATGTGGGGTGTAGCGGAAGGGCGATCGAGGTGATTTATGAACGCTGAAGAACTTTTAGAAAGATACGCTAAAGGCGAACGAAAATTTCGGACTGCACAGCTAAGTGGGGTAGACCTTCAAGGTGCAGACTTAAGCGGGATTGATTTAGAGGATGCCAATTTGTCTAGGGCAGAATTGAGTGAAGCAATCCTGATTAAGGCTAACCTTCACAAGACAAACCTTAGCAGGGCATCATTAAAAAGTGCGAATTTGACCAATGCCACATCTAGTTCACAAAATCTATCTTGGGCCGACCTCAGTGGTGCTGATTTAAGTGGAGCATACTTAATTAATGCCAATTTAACTAATGCCAATCTAAATAAAGCAAACTTGAGGGGAGCAAATCTAGCTTCTGCTAATCTAACTTTAGCTTCTTTGATTGAGACAAACCTGAGCCTCGCAAATCTGACTGATGCAAATTTGACTGGGGCAAGTTTCACTAAGGCAGAATTAAGTCGTGCGGAGTTAGGTGGCGCAAAAATTCTACACACTAATTTTCAAGGAGCTAATTTACAAGAAGTAAATATGCCTAAATTTGGTCTGTCTAGCGAGAATCTAGCTGAGGCTAATTTGAGTCGATGCGACTTAGAAAAAGCATATCTCACCAAAGCTAATCTGCAAAGATCAAACCTAGAGCAAGCCAATCTGCAAGGAGCACATTTGAGCAATGCCAATCTTGAAGGAGCTAATTTGAGTCGATGCAACTTGGAAAAAACATATTTCGACAAAGCTAATCTGCAAGGGGCAAACCTAGAGCAAGCAAATCTGCACGAGACAAATTTGAGCAATGCAAATCTGAAAGGAGCCAATTTGAAGATGGCTAACTTGATGAATGCAATAACCTATGGTTGGAATATCGAAAATGCAGACTTCACGGGTGCTATAATGCCCGATGGAGAAATCTACCAGCCTAAAACCTCTGACACAGAACTCAACCAGCCAGAAACTTCCGAAAAACTCTCTCAAAAAGTAACATCTATGACACGCAAAATTATTCGTACTGACAAAGCACCCGCACCCGTGGGCCCTTACAATCAAGCGATCGCCGCTACGGGCACTATGCTGTTTGTAGCTGGTCAAATTGCGATCGACATTAGACTAAACGATATTGTCTACACCGACGATGTGGCAAAACAAACCGAACAAGTTATGGCAAATCTCGAAGCCATTCTCACAGAAGCCGGCGCTACTTGGTTGGATGTGGTAAAAACTACGGTTTTCCTCAAAGATATGAATGATTTTGCCGCTGTGAATGCGGTTTATGCAAAATATTTTGATGCGGAAACAGCACCGGCGCGCGCTTGTGTGGAGGTTTCGCGTTTGCCGAAAGATGTGTTAGTTGAAATTGACTGCATTGCTGTGATTTGATTTGAGCTTCTTTGAGAAACCAGGCTTTTTAAATAGGGTTTGCTGAATAATCGATCGCAAACTAAGAACAGGAGCTCACGATATATTCAAGCAGAGTTAAATATAAGTT